>JAMJQV010000175.1 GCA_023554435.1 Gemmatimonadota bacterium
CACCAGCTCGTACACGACGATCTGCTGCACGTCGAGCTCATCGGCGGTGATCCGGGCCACCAGACCGTCGCCGTAGATCAGGTCGGGGAAGAACTCCGGGTCCCCGATCTCGCCAAGCAGGGCACCGTCAGCCCCGTACACGTCGATCCGGTCGGTCTCACCGGGGCGAGTGACCGACACGCCCACCCAAAGCCGATTCTGCGTGTCGACAGCCAGTCCCGTGAGTCGCGGCACGACTTCCGCAAAGGTCAGGGCCTCGAGCCGCTTCTCCATCATCTCCTCGGCCCCGGGGAAGGTCCCTGTGACGGACGCTTCCCGCAGGCGGTCCCGCTCGAACTCCTGGTCCGCGGGTGTCGTCGGCCGGGCCGCAGGCGCGCGGTGAATGCGGAATCGCTCGACACCATCCGCCCCGACCACGCGGATGTCGTACTCAGGTCCTTCCGCCAGCGCAAACGAGCCGTCCGCGAACCGATCCCAGTGGAATCCGGGGGCGAAGGACTGCTGCGCCATCATGACCATCACGCGGTTACCCGACGTGACCTCGACCTGGTCGAACTTCGGCGCCGGCGCCTCCCAGACGGTGTCAGCAGCCACGCCGTCGTGGCCCAGCCGGACCAGGGGTCGCGGCGGAGGCCCGGTGTCGTCGCCCGGCCGGAAGGAGAACATGGCAAACACACCGTACGCCCCGTCTACGACCGGGATGATGCGTCCCCCCATCATCGAGGACCCCGGCGGAAACGGAATGCTCGAAGGCTCGGCCTCTGAATCAAGCGGTAGAAGTGTGATGCGCTGATTGCTGCCGTCGAGGACCCACAACGTGTCGCCCCGGCCGACACCCAGTCCGATCGGCATCTGGAGTTCTCCGGGACCCGATCCCTCGCGTCCCCAGGAGCCTAGGAACGAGCCGGCGCGATCGTATCCGAGTACCCGCTTGCCGGTCTGGTCGATCAGGTACAGGTCGCCGGACGCGTCGCCGGCAAGACTGCCGGGACCCACCTGGTCGAACTGATATTCCTCTGAGTCCGCTCCAAACCCTCCGATGAGAGCCGCGGTGTCGAGCTGCCAGTCGAGCTGGGCGGCTCCGCTCTCCGGATACGCGAGGCGCCGCACTCCGTCGACGGTGTCTACCGCCGCTTGCAGAGCGATGGGTCCTTCCGGGGCCTCGCCGCAGGCGCTGACGAGAAGGGTCAGGCCGAGCAGAATCCAGCTGGGGCGCGGCTCGATCAGTCGGGTCTTCATGGCGATTCAGTCTCCAGGGTCGCTGCTGTTCAACCACAGTTTGGCAATACGGTCCGGCGCTTAGTATATCATGGTCGCGGGACCATTCAGCCCCACAAGAGAGGACGCGGGAAATGAACGAAGGGTTGCCCGGGGGCAGCATGCCGGATCCGCCGAAGGCCGAACAGCCGCTCATTCCCGAGCTGGAACGGTATCGCGTCGGTTTTCGCTGGGCGAAAGGCGAAATCCAGAACCTGACGGCGTCTATCGATTCAGCCACTTACAACGCGCGCCCGGCAGAGAAGGCCTGGTCGGCGGCGGAATGTGTCGAGCACCTGTCCGCGACGGCGCGCGAGATGATTCCGGCGCTGGACGCGGGGGTAGCCCGAGCTCGGGAGAACGGCTGGCTCGCGCACGGCCCGTTCGAGTACGGCCGATTTGAGAAGTGGTTCGCGAGGCAGTCTGGTGGCGACCAGCTTCCGCCAAAGCGTCGGTTCAAGACCCCCAAGCTGTACCATCCACCGCACCGGACCTACGACATGGACGATGCGGCGTTGGAGTTTCTAGCCCTGCAGGACCGCTACATCGAGACGCTGCAGCTGGCGTCGGGCATCGATCTGGCGCGCACGAAAGTGCCTTCACCCGCCATGTCCCTGTTGAAGCTTAGCGTGGGTCAGTGGCTGGCCTCGATGGAGGGGCACCAGCGCCGCCACCTGTGGCAGGCCGGAGAGGCGATCCGCCGGGTCGGCTGAATGCCGATTTGAACTCACAGATCCAGAATGCAGAAGCGCCCGGCAGGGGATCCCGCCGGGCGCTCTGTTCATCATGTCGGCTTTCCGACCGACGGCTTCGCGATGACTACTGGATCGCGATCACGAAGTAGTCGCGGAAGGCGGGCCAGATCGTCTTGCCCTGCGCTCCGTTGCCGACGGCCAGGCGCAGGAACATGCCAACCGAGTCACCGGACGAGAGGTCGAAGTCCTGCGCTTCTCCGCTGCTCAGCGGATGACTGATCTCGTAGAAAACGAAGTCGCCCGATGCGCTGGTGTTGAACTGCACTCCGGCCGCCACATCCTGGCCGTCGTCGATCGCACCGCATACGGAGGAACCGTTGCTACCGGCACACGTCGCGTCGACGTAACGGTCCGACTCACTCGCCACCCCGTTCTTGCGCTCGACGCCGATCAGGTCGTCGTTCTCGCTCGCGGTTCCGTCAGAGCCCGCACCGGAGTCGAACTCGAACCACAGCGATGTGCTGGACTCATCCGAGTTGCGCGGCACCTCGAGCGACAGAATGAGCTCGGTGGGCGTATTCAACCACCGCAAGGTCGCCGTGGCCCCCGACTTCTTGCCGCCGCCCGGGAGGTTGACCGAGAAAGTCTGCTCGCCAGCCGCGCACTCGTCCCACGAGGCATCCTTGATGCCGTCTACGGCCACGCTGCAGATCTGCGCCGTGAACACCAGCGGCAGGTCATTGAGCGCAACCTCGAGATCCACGTCGCCCGTGTCGTCCTTGGTCTCGAACGGGTCCAGTCCGGTGACCGGACCGTTGGCGTAGCCGCTGGTTCCGTTGTCCGGATCGGTCGGGTCGCGGTCACACCAGGCTTTTCCGGACGAATTGGTCCCGTCGGGTGCGGGGGTGCCCAGGATGAAGTCTCCGTTCCCGTCCACGTCCGGAGTGTCAGAGCCCCCGACCGCCACGCCGCATCCCAGGGCCCTCAGCTCCACCGTGCCGCTGCCGGCGGGAGACCACACGGCGCTCGCGATCCCGTTGTCTCCGGTGGTGAAGACGGCATTGCCCGTGGAAGCGTCGTTCACGCAGCTGGCCCCCGTGGGCAGGGTGCCCGGGCATACGGCCGAGCCTCCCGCGTCCGGGAAGAAGTGGATGGTGGTGTACGGAGTCGCCTGGTCGTAGACGTCGGTCGTCTTGACCGCGACGGTCACCGAGCCGCCTGAGGCGATCGACGCTCCGTCGCCACTCAATTTCTCGGCCTTAGGCAGCACGGCAAGCTGGAAGTCGCTCAGGTCGCGCAGCCGACCTCCGCCTCCGCTCACTTTTCCGACCATCGTCGTGGCAACCAACGGCTGCGCTGTGAAGAGCGAAGCTGCCCTCTCCAGGCCCTGCGCGAGAACCTCGCGGAAGCCAACCGGAGCGCCGCCAGTCACGGCGAGTGCCGCCGGACAGTTGAAGGCCGCCGGCGGAAGCACGGTCTGGCCACCGGCGTCCACCTTGAGCACGTACGCGTCGAAATCGCCCACGCCGAAATCGAGGACTTCGCAGATCTCGATGGTCGACTCGTTGAGAACCACGGTCTCGGGCAGCGTCGGGGACTCGACCTCGACACGGCAACCGATGAGCGGAACGTCCACGTCCAGGCTCGTACCGCAGTTCTCCATCCGCAGCGTGAACAGGTTGGTGCCGTTCTCCGGACCAATGTTGAGCTGGGCCGAGCCTGTTGGACCGTTCACATTGAGCGTGCCGCCACCGTTGCCGATCAGGCAGGTCACGGAGTAGTCGCCACTGGTCAGGCAGGTGTCCAGGTCCTGGGTGAGATAGAACGGCACGTTCTGGTTCGACCCGAGCTGGATCACGAGCGCCGGGTCGTCCGACGGCTGATCTGCCGACGGCGTGTTCGAGAGTATGACGTCCCGGTATCCGAGAAGTCGAACGTCCTCGGGGGCATCCGTCGAGCCATTCGTCAGCCACACCTTCAGACGCCAGGCCGACTCCGCAGGCTGCGAGCCGTTGCCTTTCTTGCGGCTCTTCCAGCTGGCGGAATAGCTGCCGGTGCCTTCCGCGACTGCCGAAATGGTACCCGGGTTGGAGCAATCCTCTCCCGTCGGACAGTCGATGTTCACCGCCTCGACCCGCAGGAACGATGCGAGGCCCGCGACCAACGGATCGCTCACGCCCGGGTTCGCGACCAGGGAGGGCAGGAAGAAGAAGCCTTCCGTGCCCCCATTCAACCGGCCGTCACAAGGCGACAACTGTGGAGTGTCAGCCGACGGCGGGTGGTCCGCCAGGTCGAGACACGAGGTCACCGGCCCCGTGTGACTGAAGGACGGAACCGTAGCCGACTCCTCAGGTTCCACGGCCGAGTCGTTCATGTCCTGGCACGATGCGGCCACAAGGGCCAATACTGGTACGAGCAACCATCTCTTCATCAATTCTCCGCTCTTCACGTTGATCCAGGTTTCTTCAGCCGCACCCACCGCTGCCGGCATCGGCCGGGTGGCGGGTCGGCGCTATTCCTTCTGTCCGGTGCGCAAGCGTGATCGCACCGTCAGTTCATGCCTCTATTTGTGAGGTGCCGGGGTCGCGTCCGCCTCGATCAGCGCCCGGCCGTGTTGCAGGGGTGAGGAGCGACCATCGTGGGTGCACGCGGCATAGCACCCACTGCCCTCAACTGTTTAGACTGGCCTAAGAAAGGAGATTGCCGGTCGGGTGTCAAGGTGCAGTGTTGGATTCATGCTACAGATGGCCCCGGGCGTTTGCCGGGAGCGAGTCAGCGGTCGATGAGAGCCTGAAAGTCCTGTCGTCCGGCGAGGCTGCGCCACCACCAGTGCAACCCGCCACCCGAGTCCAGCGAGGCATTGGGGTCGGCGGCCAGGTACACGCGGAGAAGTTCGACCGCCCGGTCGGGGTCTCCCGTCGCGGATCGAATCGCGGCCTCCTGCAGTACCAGCTCCTGAAGAGGATCGATCTCGGCCGTGCCCTGGCCGGAAGCAAACACCACGCTGGCGCTGTCGCGCATGCCCTCTCGCATCAGCACGCCGGCCACCAGCAAGCGGCCGAGGTGTCGCTCGTACTCGTCGGGGGAGAGAGCATCCAGCCGGGCGTACTGCTCCCAGGCCGCGTCGGCATCTGGATCCTCCGCGGAGGAGATCATGAGCCAGAGCCGGCACTCCGCAAAGTGGTAGTTGTCGGGGAACCGAGAGGCTCCTTCGTCACACCAGGCTCGCGCATCGCGCAGTTGCTCGAGGTTGTAGTGTGCCCAGAACAGCCGCCTCAGGATGCGGTCCGCGTCCTCGAGGTAGGCGTCTTCCTCATAGGCGCGCCGAGCCGTGAGAATGACCGAGACGTTGTCGCCCCGGTTCACGTACAGGTGACTCAGGATGCTGTACACGCTGGCCCGCGTCGGATCGGCATCAACGGCCGCTTCCAGGTCCGCCTGCGCCTCGTCGAGCGTCCGCGCCGATTCGTCCGCATCGGCCGTCAGGTCGAGAAGGAAATACAGGTACTTCAGCGAGCCCCGCTGCTCCAGCGCGTCCGCGTCGCGCGGATCGATGGCCAGCGCCCTGTCGGCATGTTCGAGCCCGATTCCGATGACCTCACCCGCCCGGTCGAACTCACCCAGGCCGTTCGCGAGGAAGAACGCCTCGCGGAAGGACTCGTGCGCGCGCCTGGCCGGCGGTCTCACCCACCCCGGGTCGGCCGCTTCCGCCAGGACGAGCAGTGAGTCAGCGAGGGCCAACCTCCCGATCGCCGCCTCGGCGTCGCCTGAATCCGCCAGGTCTTCGGCCTGCTGCAGAATCAACTCGGACCGCTGCACCTGCGACCACGCCTCGTCGCTCGACGTGCCTTCGCGCCGCTCGCGCAGCCTGATCTCCTCGCCGAGCCTGCGCCGCAGGATGCGTCCCACGTTATCCGCCACGGAGTCCTGGGCGTCCAGGAACTGGCCCGCCGGGATCTCGAGAACGCTTCGTTCGATGTCGGCCCCGCTCAGACCGTCGACCAGCCGAACCGTGATCCGCAGATCTTCGCCATCCGGTTCGACGCTTCCCCGGATCAGGCTACCGACTTCGAGAGCACGTGCCACACTATCCGGTGCCACATCCGTCCCGCGGTAAGGTGCCACGCCGTTTCTGGATACGACGTCCAGCGACCGGACCTCGCTCATCTGCTCGATCAGAGATTCGGTCAGCCCGTCGGCCACGTACTCGAGATCGCCGTTCGGGCTGAGGTCTTCGAAGTACAGCACGGCGATGCTCGACGCCTCGATACCCGTAGCGGCAGCCATCTCCGCCAGGCGGGCCTCTTCCCGGTGGTCGCGCACCACCAGCCAGACGGTGGCCAGCGCGAGCACCGCGAGGATGACCTGGATGATGATCTCGGGTTTGGTGGCCTGCTGGCGGCCCTTGGCCCCGTGGAACCAGGCGATGGAGAGACTGCCCGGGATGCCGAACAGGTAGATCACCAGCGCGATGCGATACGCGATGGCCGGGAGCAGCTCGTTCGAGATGAGCTGGTCGACGCCCTCGAGGGCGACGAAGCCGGACACCATATAGGCGCCCATAAACGGCAGGAGTCGCCGTTCCTTGATCTCCGCGAGCAGGTTCATGACGGCAAGTTGGACAGCGGACTCACCGCGGGCAAGATCGCGGGTCCCTGACTGCCTACATCGGGAGCCAGTAGCTCAGCTTGATGGCAAGGATGTTCTGACCGGCGGCCCCGAGCGAACTGAACATGTCGCTCACGTTCACCGGGTCGCCGATGTTCGCGTAGTCGGACAGGTTTCTCTGCCACACCACGAACAGCGTGCTTCCCGGCCGGAACTCCCACCGCATGACCAGGTTGGAGCGGAACGACACCGTGTTGAAATTGAAGTCGTCCAGGTAGAAGGTCTCGGCCCCGTCCGTCACCTCGTAGAGGCGGCTCGTGTTCCCGTCGTCGTCCTCCTCGACGATCTCCTCGATCGTCGTCCCGTCGGTGCCATACTGGCGCAGATCGTAGCTCTGGGCCTCTGGCAACTCGCCGAAATCGGTGAAGTTGCCGCTCGACGCGAACGGTTCGGCGTAGAACTCGAGGTTCAGGTCGGGTGTGAACGAGTAATTGGCGCGGAACTGCATCGAGACCGTCTTCTGATCCACGGTCGAGAAGATGTAGCGCTGTCCGTAGGTACGATCCGTATCGCGATCGCGCTCGGTATAGTACTGGCGGCGGTTGGTCATCCACGAGACGCCGGGAGCGACTCGGAAGGCGAATCGGTCGCTGGGCTCGAATCCGAGGCCGACATCCATGAACCAGTCGTTGCCCTGGTTCAGGTTGCCCCACATGAAGCTCACGTCCCACTTGGTGCTGGACGTGAAGTTGTTCGCCAACCTCGCGTTGACGCTGCCCCAGGCAGGCTGACCCATCAGGGGGCCGCCGCGCGTGAGCCGGTCGTTCTGCACCGGGGCGTTGTAGGCGATCCGGACGTTGGTCCTCCAGTAGTTCCACAGCTGCGAGTTGGCGGACAGGTTGAAGCGAGCCTGTTTGTGCACGCCGCCGAAGTTGAACCCGTTCATCGTGCTGAACGTGAGCGAGTAGTTCCGGAACGTCCGGCCCGGATTCGTCTCGCGGTAGGTGACGTTGCCCCACGTCGCGATGTCGTCCGCCTGCCGGATTACGCCCACGTCGTTCAGCTCGAAGAACGGCGAGTCGCCCCATACTCCGACGCCCCACAGCCAGTGCTCGCCCTCGATCTTGCGGGCCTGGACGGAAGCCGAGGTTCCGAACAGCGAGGTACGGCTCGGATCGAACGTGACGTGGTCCTGGTCGGGGCGCTGGAAGTAGTGCGCGCTGGCCGTCTGCACCCTGGCGATCGCGGCCGAGTCGCCGGCGACGTAGCTGAGGCCGACGTGACCGCTGACCTCGTATCGGTTTCCGTTCAGCTTGAGGAGAAAGTCGCTTCCGCCGGTGAACGCCTGTTTGTTCATCTCGTACCGCAGCGGGTCGGTGAGAGAGTCGAACTGGCGCATGACTCCCGTGGCCGTCACGCCGACGGTCGATCCCGATCCGCCCACTTCCTGCTGCAGGCGAAGCACCCCCCAGCCAGCCATCGGCTCCACCGAGACGTCGTCGAACCGGTCGAGGCCGCTATCGTACGTGCGTGCGTGCTCGGCCGAGGTCAAAGCACCCAGCGCTCCGACGGACAAACCGTTGGAGAGACGTCCCGTGACCTTGGTGGCCCCGATGATCGTGGTCGCGTCGGGACGGTCCACGAACTGGGCGTCGGGCCAGCCGTGCGGTGACGCACCAATGCGGCGGGAGTAATAGAACTGCGGACCCATGCGGCCGCCGTTCTCTCCACCGCCACCCAGCATCTGCGCTCCTTCGACGAAGAAGGGACGCCGCTCACCGAACGTGACCTCGAACGCCGAGAGGTTGACGACGGCCGGGTCGGCTTCGACCTGTCCGAAGTCCGGGTTCACGGTGGCGTCGAGGGTAAGGCTCGAACCGAGCCCCATCTTGAAGTCGGCCCCGATTCGACCGTCGAACTGTGCCTGACCGCCGAACGGATCGTCCTCGTCCACGAGCTCCCGGCTGGAGACGCGCGTGTCGGAGGCCAC
>JAMJQV010000176.1 GCA_023554435.1 Gemmatimonadota bacterium
TCCACCAGGCGATCGTAGTCCGGCGGCAGAAGAAACACGGTCAGCGCGTCAGGCTGAATGGATCTGACCTGCCTGGCACCCTGCACATCGATGTCGAGCAGAAGATGCGCTCCGTCGTCCCACGCCATCTGCAAATTCGAACGGGGCGTGCCGTACAGCTCACCATGTACCTCGGCCCACTCGAGGAGATCCCCTCCCTCGATCATTGATTCGAAGGCACCACGCCCCACGAACTGGTAGTCCTTGCCGTCCACCTCGCCCGGCCTCGGCGGCCGGGTCGTGGCCGACACCGAGAACACTACGTCGGAGCGCCGCTCCAGGAGCGCCCGGCGTACGGTCGTCTTCCCGCCTCCCGACGGCCCCGCGAGAACGATCGGAAAGAGATGGGACGGCGCCGGCCTCACGGTAGCCGCCTCACTCGACGTTCTCGTTCTGTTCCCGGAGCGACTCCAGTTCGTTCTTCATCTCCACCACGATCCTGGCGATCGTGGCGTCATTCGCCTTGGAGCCGATCGTGTTCACCTCCCGCAGCAACTCCTGGCCGAGAAAACTCAGTCGCTTCCCCACCGGTTCATCCGAAGGGGAGTCCAGGAGATCTCCGAACGCGTCCAGGTGCGCGCGGGTCCGCACCAACTCCTCGGAGATGTCCCATTTGTCCGCGATGAACGCGATTTCACGGGCCAGGCGGTCGGGCTCCACCTCGATGTCTCCCGCCAACTCGCGGATCGACCGTCTCAGCCTCTGCGACTCTCTCTCCAGTCTCTGCGGGGCAAGCGCTTCCACTTCGGAGAGTCCTGCCCGAAGCGCCCCGACGCGGCCCGCCAGATCCTCTGAGAGGCGCTCGCCCTCACGGACCCGCATGTCGACGAGCTGGGCTACCGCTCCCCTGGCGACCTGGCGCAGCGCCTCCTCGGACACGGCTTCGACCGGATCCGAGGACGTCTCGACGAGCAGGCGCTCGCAGCGCGCGAGCAGCGCGATGTCCACCGCGCCCCCGAGCCCCCATCGTTCCTGCAAGTCCCGGAGCGCCTCGATGTACGCACCCGCCCGTGCTTCATCCAATCGATAGACGGGACCCGCACCGCCTCCGACCTCACCGGTCGGTGCGCCCATTCGCAGCGTAACATCGACATGCCCCCGGCGGACCTGCGCCGCGATTTCCTCGCGCAGCGCATCCTCCCACCGCTCCGTTCCCGGCGGAAGCCGGAAGTGGAGCTTGAGGTGCCGCGAGTTCACGGACCGGAGCTCGATGCTCAGATCCACACCGTCGGCTGTCGCGGAGGCCGACCCGAAGCCCGTCATGCTGCGTATCATAAGAACCGATAAGTATAGCGTTTTCGGGTCAATTCAGGAACTCCCACTTGACTCCGAAGACAGATCGTCTGACCGGAAACGGAAGGCCGGGCAGATCCTGGCCAACCGCGGCCGTGAGGTTCTCGAACCTCCAGTAGACACGCACGCCCAGAATCCGGATCATCAGATTCCAGTCGATGAAGGTGTACGACGGGACGAGCACCGGATTCTGACTCCCCGACTCCGGTACCGGCGCCGTGAGCATCGCGTCCCGGTAGTTCAGCCCAAACGATGCATTGACTTCGAGTTCGTCCTCGAAGAACGAGTCGTGCCAGAACACCTCGGCCCGGGCCACGCTCTCGGGCACGTACAGTGGATCGGAGCCGTCGAGAACTTCGGAGTACCGGTAGAAGCCCCGGAGCCTGATCGGCTCGACATTGTTGAGAACCAGCCCCAGAGGAATGAGCGGACCGACCAGCCCGACTTCGGCCAGGCCAAGCTCTACCGCGCTACCCGGTGCCTGGTCCCGATCGAAAACGGCGCCGAACGGAAGCTGGCGGCTGAGCTTCTGGTACTCGCCGCGTCCAGACAGGGCGAAGGGACCGAGGTCCAGGGCCAGCCCCCCCGCTGCCACATCGAACGAGACCGAGTCGGCGCGCCCGAGAGTCACGTACGAGACGCCCCGACTGCCGGTAGCCCCGTCGATGGTCAACCTCAGCCGTACCGGACGAATGGAAGCAGCGAGACCTCCCCGAAACTCCGAGGTGCCGAACTCGTTCCATGAGCCCAGGCGGGTGCCGGCATTGAGGGACAGCCACGGCAGGACCACGTAGCCCGCGTCGATATCCAGGTCCGCGACCGGGTAGGATGAGTCATCCCACAACCGGAAGCCCGTACGGAACCACCCGTTCTCGCGATCGCCTGACAGGCGGAACCCACCGTTGGCTACCTTGCGGACGCTCTCTCCATCCTCGCTCAGGCCCGTCGTTCCGGCGAAGGCCTCCACCTGCAGGTGATCGCCGAGGTTCCCCCTTCCGCGGAGGAAGAGCTCGGTCCTGTTGAGATCCGCAGGCTCGTAGACCGTCCGCTCCATCTTCTCGCTGACCCAGTGCAGCTCGAGACCTGCGTCCCCTCCACCGGGAAGCCACTCGACTCGACCCCAGAAATTGAAGTCGGTCGACGGGTTGTCTCCCCCCGTGTCGAGCAGGTCGATGGATGTCCCCAGGTTGAAGCTGCTGCCCAATCCGTTGCTGAACAGCAGGCGGAGACGGTTCAGACCGGGATCACCCGTTCCCCCCGTGATCCGGGAATATGCCGTGCGCTTCTTCCGCCTCAGGGTGGTCACCTCGGCCACCCAACCGTCGGCCCGGCGCCGGACCCGGATGCTCTCCACGCTGGCGAGGGCGATACGGGTGAGGTCGACCTGCCCGGCGTCCAGAGTGGTGAGCTCCCGACCGTCCATGGACACCGACAGGAATCCCGGACCCAGCGCCCCTTGTATCGCGTAGTGGGGACCGCCGAACCAGGTTGTGCGAATCGTCGTGAAGCCGGGTACCAACTCGGAGAGTAGATCCTCGAGGGTCATCGCGTTCGAGCGCAGAATGGCGTCGCGGTCCCACTCATAGGTCGACCACGACCAGCCCTCACCCGGAGGACGCATCTCCTCAGCGATCTGCTGAAATGCCTCTTCCTGCGTGGAATCGGCCAGCGTCCCGGTAAGCTCGCCCTCCAGCTCGCCGACCAGGGTGTCGGGGGCGGCATCCGGAACGGGGCGATCCGGCTCCTGGGCCCGAAGACCAGGGGCTGAACACAGGCAAAGTACGAGCAGGAACCCGACTTTCGAGGGCATCCGTGACCCGATGCGTCCCTCCGTGCGTCGCTTTTCTAAGCGGGGCCGGTACATCGGCCGGCCCCGCCTGCGGCCGGGCTCAGCCAGCTCGCATGTTGTCGATGATGCGGTCTCCGAACTGCGACGTCTTGGCCAGCGTAGCGCCATCCATCTGACGCTCGAGATCGTACGTCACGTACTTCTGGCCGACCGTCCGCTCGATCGCGTCGAGCAGGGCTCGCGCCGCCTCGTCCCAGCCCATGTAGTCCAACATCATGACACCCGAGAGAATCAGCGAGGTCGGGTTCACCTTGTCCAGACCTGCATACTTCGGTGCCGTGCCGTGCGTCGCTTCGAAGAGAGCGACTTCGTCTCCAATGTTCGCACCCGGAGCCATCCCCAGGCCACCCACCTGAGCGGCGCAGGCGTCCGACAGGTAGTCCCCGTTCAGGTTCGGCAACGCGATGTAGTCGTACTCCGCCGGACGCAGGAGAATCTGCTGAAACATGGCGTCCGCGATCCGGTCCTTGATGACGATCTTGCCTTCCGGCTGCTTTCCGTCATGCGCACTCCAGAGTTCCGTCTCGGTGATCGTCTCTTCACCGAATTCGTCCCGTGCGACTTCGTATCCCCACTCGCGGAACGCCCCTTCGGTGAACTTCATGATGTTGCCCTTGTGGACCAGGGTGACCGACTTGCGGCCGTTTCGGATCGCGTCCCTGATGCACATGCGGACCAGGCGTTTCGTCCCGAACTCGGAGATCGGCTTCACCCCGATTCCGCTGTTCTCCCGGACCGAGCAGCCCATCTCGTCGTTGAGGAAGGAACGGACCTTCTCCACCTCATCGGATCCCGCTTCCCACTCGATGCCCGAGTACACGTCTTCCGTATTCTCGCGGTAGATCACCACGTCGAGCTTGTCGGGAGCCTTCACGGGGGATGGGGTGCCCTTGATCCACCGGCTGGGGCGCACGCATGCGTAGAGGTCCAGCTTCTGCCGAAGCGTCACGTTCAACGACCGTATCCCACCCCCGACCGGCGTGGTCAGCGGTCCCTTGATCGACACCGCGAACTCCTCGATCGCCTGCAGGGTCTCCTGCGGCAGCCACTCACCCGACAGATCGAGAGCCTTTTCTCCCGCGTACACTTCCATCCACTGGATCTTGCGGTCCGTGCCGTAGGCCGCCTCTACCGCACCATCGAACACGCGAACTGCCGCGGCCCAAATGTCGGGCCCCATGCCGTCACCCTCGATGAACGGCACGATCGGCCGGTCCGGTACTCTCGGACCCTCTGGAGTGACGGTGATGCGATCGCCATCAGGTACTTTTGCGAAACGATATTCGGAAGACATTCTCTAAGCTCCCCGGACAAACAGTGTGATCAACGTCGGTCGATGGGCACCCAGGGCCGGTCCAACTCGCCCGTGTACTCCGCTCGCGGTCGAATGAGTTTATTGTGCATATGCTGTTCCATCACGTGTGCCGCCCAACCAGCGGTTCGACCGACTGCAACCAGGGGTGTAAACAGGTCGATCGAGAGGCCCAGTGAGTAGTACACCGTGGCGCAGTAGAAATCCACGTTGCAGTGAAGGCCCTTGCGCTCCAGCATCTCCACTTCGAGCCTTCGCGAC
>JAMJQV010000177.1 GCA_023554435.1 Gemmatimonadota bacterium
CAGGTCGGCTACCCGGGCTCCTACTTCCTCGACGGCGCGGCGGGCGCGATCGAGGCGCCCGGCCTCCGTGTCGCGACTGGCTTCGGCTTCCCGTCTTATCACGGTGGCTTCCGCCAGTTCCCGCTCCAGGCGAGCCAGAGCCTGCCCGGCTTCACCCGCCTCGGCCTCGACGCCGGCCGCCTCCTCCCGGGCTGCGGTGAGTTCCTGGCGAAGGGTCTGCAGACGCGCCTCCAGCTCCACCAACTCGCCCCTTCGACGAAGTGCACCGGCACCGGCGGCCGGGCGTCCCAGACGAACCACACCTCGCTCGTCCTGTCCCGAACCGTCGGACGTGACCCATGCGCCGTCGCGGGCCACGAGCTGGCTGTCCGCGCTCATCTCGACATCGCCGAGCAGAAAGCGCGCCCAGGCCTCGCCTGGACCTTTCAGCCCCACTCGACCGGCCAGGCCGCTCGCCGTTCCGTCCACCTGGCGTCGCGGTCCGGGATCGACCGGAAGGAGCACGACGCCCTCATCCGCCTCACGTCCCTCCAGCCAGTCACGAACGACCCGCACGGATTTCCAGTCCCGCACGAGTACGGCATTGAGCAGCGGTCCGAGGTGGGACTCCACGGCTGGCCGAAGCTCGCGCGGGGCGTCGAGTGTGTCGGCGAGAACGCCCACGATTCCCTCGCTGGGGCCCAGCTCAGCCAGCAGATCCGCCACTACCGGGGGAAGGTCCTTGCCCTCAGCCAGCATGGACGCGAGCCCCGAGGCCACCGCGCCGGTGGATGAGACCTCGCTCTCCAGCGCGCCGACGAGGTCACGAGCCCGTCGCAGCCTCTCACGCAGATCCTGGTCGACCGAACGGGCCTCGACCACGTTGCTCTCTAGCTCGCCGTGAGCCGCTATCGCCTGCTCGACCGTTTCCTCGAGCCCGCGCAACCGTTGCTCGGCATCGCCCACGGTCCGCCGCAGTCCTGCCACTTCCTCTTCCCGGCGCTCGAGTTCACGTTCCCACTCGCGCGTCCGCTCGCGGATCGCCTCGCCTTCCGCCTCCAGCGCTCCCGCATCTCTTATTACCTGCGCCAGCGCCGCCAGAGCCTGCTGCTCCCGGCCTTCCACGGCCTGCCGGCCTGTCCTCAGCGTCTCCACCGATGCTTCGAGAGAGCCCATTCCCTCGGCGCGAGTGCTCAACTCCTCACGAGCGCCATCGATCTCGGACTGCAGCCCGTCGGCTCTCTCCTCCAACTCGGTCCTGCGATCCCGTATGCCCTCCAGCTCCGTCGCGATCACTCCTGTCCTGGACTCGGCGGCCGACACCCTCTCGGTTGCCAGGAGCCTCTCGCGCTCCAACCCCTCCGCCCTGGCCCGAGTGAGCTCCAGTTCCGCGGCCACCTCGGAACGCCCTCGTTCCCTCTCCACGATGTGCAGCCGGAGATTCTCGGCCTCGGTCTCCCGCTGACGAAGGTGGGCCTCGCTCTCGGGGCGGTGCCGCTTCAGTTCCTGCAGTTCGGCTTCCGCCTCTCCCAGGCGGGACTCCATCGACCGAAGCCGCTCGTCTGCCACAGCGACCTCGAGCTGGAGGCGGCGCTGTCGCAGGTCCTCGTACTTCTGCGCTCTTCCCCGCTGGCGGCTCAGTGACCGGACTTTGCTCCGGACCTCTCCGAGTACATCCTCAAGGCGATCGAGATCGTGTTCGGCCTGGTCGAGCCTGCGGAGCGCCGTTCGGCGCCGGTCCTTGTAGCGGCCCACCTCCGCCGCCTCCTCGAACAGCGAACGCCTCTCCTCCGCCCGGTCGGAGAGGATGGCATCGATCATTCGAGCCTCGATGATCGAGTAGGCATTCGCTCCCAGGCCCGTATCCCGGCACAAATCGTGGATGTCCTTGAGTCGGCAACTCGAGCCATTCAGCTGGTAATCTGACTCGCCACCTCGAAGCACCGTCCGGCCGATCACGACCTCCGCCTGAGGCATGGCCAGGATCCCGTCTTCGTTCGCCAGGGTTAGGGACACTTCGGCTCGGTGGATCGGTTTTCTCTGAGACGTGCCCTGGAAGATGGCCTCTTCCATGCGGCTTCCGCGGATGGCCGTGGGACGCTGCTCACCCAGGACCCAGCGCAGGGCGTCCGAGATGTTCGATTTTCCGCAACCGTTCGGGCCGACGATCGCCGTGATGCCTTCGTGGACAGCGATTTCCGTCCGGTCCGCAAACGATTTGAAACCGTGCAGCGCGAGCGACTTGATCTTCACCTGGGCTCGCCTCTCCTCGTCACGAGCATGGCGTTCTGTCCTGCAGCGGACATAAGGGTGTCCGTCGGGCCGGCAGCCCCTTCAGATTCGAACGCGCCGGAATAGAGTCGGTAGACCGCCCCGGTCGTGTCCCCGACCGCAAGCACATAAGCCGGCAACCCTGCCTCGTGCAAGCGCTGGCGTTCGCGGTCGGCCTCCTCTTCCGTCGAGAAGTCCTGGAGGGCGAACGCGAGCCGTACTGGCCGCATGTCCCAATCCCGCTCCCTCCTTTTATCTCCCTCTTCCACGAGGCGCCGCATCAACTCACTGGCCTGGACCCGATCTTCCAACGCCCCGGCGAACACCCGGAAGTACAGGCGTCCCCTGACCGGGGTCGGCGCTACGAACGCCAGGTTGCCCGACTCGACCAGTCGATCCCTCTCGGCGGCTGCGTCCTCGTACGCCACGTGGCTGGCGACCAGGACCGAGTACGGGAGATCGACCCCCGGTGGACTGCCGGACTCCGGCAGCGGCGTCGTCGCCACCGCCGGGTCCGGATCGCGGTTCCCAGCGTCCGAGCCGGCAGTCTCCGGGCTGGCATCCTCGCCCCGGACCTCCGCGGGTGGCTGCTCGGCACCCGACGTTGCCGGGTCACCGTCCCGGTCATCCGCCGTACGGGTCGGCAGGGCCGTCTCGACCGGTGAATCGAAGTCGTCCTCGAAGGCTGGCCAGCCCGAGAGCCCCTGCCACACCAGCCACACTGCAACCACGGCGACGAGCCACACGGCGGCCACACCACCCACCCCGCCCGTCCCGCGCTTCCGGATGTCGTCGACGAACCGCTCGAGTCGACCGCGGGGCCGACGCCTTGCACCTCCACCCGCGACGATCGCCGGAGTACGGCTGGGCCGCGTGAAACCAGACTTGCGTTCTCCGGCCGGCTGGCGGCCCGGAGGAGGCTCCGGAGCGGGAGCTTCGGTTTCGACGCGGGCAAGCAACCGCACCCCTGCGGGGAGATCAGGGGGAACGGCGGCTTCGCCCAACAACACGAGCCCGTCGAAGTCCAGGCCGTGGCCCGCCGCGGATGCGTGGAGCAGGTCGAGCAGCTCGGTTTCCGCGACGTGGAGAAGAAGGGTTCCGCCGCGCCCTGCCGCCCGGACCAGGTGCCGGAAACTCGCGGCCTCGCACAGGCGCTCCATACCGGGCGACGCCTGACCAGCGGGAACGAAGATGAAGGACCGCCCCTGGGGTGTAGCCGCCACCTCGCCGACACGGTGTTCACCGTTGACGACCTCGGCGAGCCCCGGACGCGTTTCCACACCGAGGACTCCGTCGGGGCCGAGGGCGCCGGCCACGGTGTTGACGAGCAAGGTGCGCGGCCTGTGACGGCCCACGAGATCGGCGACTTCGACCGCCGCCCCTCCGGCCCAATCACCGCCGGCCGAGTCGCCGGCAAGGAGAATCCTTCGAGCTTCCGGGGGCAACCACGCCGGTGCTCCCGCGCCCGCGCCTTCGGTGATCTGGCTCACTCGATCAGATCGACTCTTCCTCCGGGCGCCCACCGGCCCCGATCTCCGTCACCCAGGCCTCGAGGCGCCGCTCACGAAGCAATTGACGCGAGGCGGCCTCGGCCTCGGAGCGCGACCGGTACGGACCTACCAGACCCCGGTACCACGTCCGCCCGGCTTCGTCGGGAAAACTCTGCACCTGCGTGGCGAACCCGGCCTCTTCGAGGGACTGAACGAGGGAGCGGATACCTTCCGGCTGCCGGGCCGACCCCACGATGGCATAGAATCCTGGCGGAGGTCCGGACGCCGCAGGCGTCGCCGCCTCATCTCGAAGGCCGGGCGCGGCGGCGAGTCGTTCCGCCATCATCGCGGAGTCGATACCGATCTCCGTATCCGCCGTTGGGGGGGAGTCGGTGCGCACGACCTGACCCGGCACCCGGTCCGTGGTGACGATCGCGCTGGCCGGGTTCCAATGGACCGGCAGCCACCAGCGATCCACATCCGCACCCTCCAGCTCGGTCTCCGCACCCGATTGCGCGTCCAGCATCACGATTCTCGACTCGGTGGCCGCGATCACCGTTCCATCAGGTAGCCCGACCGGCAGATCCTCACGCCAGACGGAGCCCAGCGGCACGGGGCTGCCCCCATTCACCGGGACCCGTGCGACCTGACCGCTCTGCGCCATCAGTATCCCTTCACCGAACAGGCTCGGTCGCACGGCGGTCGCCGGGCCGGGCAGATCCGCGAGCACCCGGCTCGTGAGGTTGAACCGGTTCACGGCGATGAGACGGGGAGGGGCGTCCAGGGACACGTAGATCTCGTGCGTGGACGGTGATGATGCCAGCGTCACGATCCGCCCGCCGACATCCAACTCCCCCGCCTGCTCGATGGGTGTGACGGTGAGAACGACCAGGCCGCGACCCGTGGCCGAGGCCAGTACAGCTCGCCTTCCCCACGCCGTGATCACGCCCGGCGTACTCACGGCGGCAGAACCGGTCTCAGCAGGCTCATCCTCGTCGCGGTGGAGGAGCCACACGGTTTGCCGCTCCGCATCGTCCCCGAGGACCACGAGCACGCCGCCGTCCGCCGGGGCGGCCCACGATACGTCCCGGTCCAGCCCGTAACTCCAGGTTCCTTCGCGGGAAATCTCGAGAAGTTCACCACCCGGCGACAGGTACAGCCCTACCGTACCGTCACCCATCCACACGGCCTGTGGAGCAACCTCGCCCACCCGCACGAGTGCTTCCGAGAAGGGGTCATACGTGTGAATGACGCCCTCGGCGGTGCGAAGGATGACCCGGCCTTCAGGGAGTGAGTGTACCTCGATGGAGGGGGGAAGCTCGGTCGTACCGGTCCACACCACCCGCTGCGGGTCGAGAAGACCGCGGGCCTCGGCCTGACCGCCGTCCCGTGGCACACTCAGCAGACTCCACTGATCCGCGGAAGTCCCGACCACGAGGGTCGCACCCCGCAGGGCCGGCTCCGGCTGTTGTGCGTCGGGTCCGGCCGAACGATCACAGCCCGCTGCGAGAAGGACCATCGCTGCGGCAAGGCCGCATCCACCGCCCGAACGGACCACGTTTAGAATGGGTTTCAATGCGCCTCTTTCCAAGGCGGAGGACCATGACCGCTACCATTGACCGGCAACATGAGGAGCCGCGAAACGACTGGCAAGAAACTACCGGGACACCGTCTATTCGACGGCCAGGGAGGGCGCGTCACCCCAGAGCCTCTCCAGATCATAGTAGTCGCGCACGCGTGGCAGGAATATGTGAACCACCAGCGTGATGTAGTCGAGGAGAATCCAGTTTGCGCTCGCCTTTCCCTCGACACCGGCCGCTCGGAAGCCCGCTTCTCGCATCCGATCGATGATGTTCTCCGCTATGGCACGAGCGTGCGTGTCCGAATCGCCGCTTGCGATCAGAAACCAGTCGGTCGCATCGGACACCCCGCGGAGATCCAGAAGCGCCGCTTCGCGGGCGTTCCGTTCAAGGGCCGCTTCAGCTGCAACCGTTACTTCAGCCGGTCGGCTTTCTTCTTCCTGCTTGAGCTTCTCTCGAGCTTGGGCCACGTGCTCCTCGCTGCCAGTGGATTGAAACGGGACACCCGCGCCGTGTTCCTCTACACGGCTGGCTCCCTCAATGGGGTAGGATCCGGCTCACTCTTCAACCTGGTATGCGACCGCCCACGCTCCCGGACCGGTGTGAACGGCCAGCGATGCGGTCGTAGGACCACTGAGTATCTCCACGGGGTCGAAGCGCTCCCTCAACCGAGCTACGAGCTCCGCCTCGATCTCCGGGACCGCAAAGTGGGCGACGCCGAGTCTGTATCGATTCGCACCGGAAAGGCGCTCCTCCAGCAATTGCATGACCTGCTCCAGCAGCGCCTCCGTGCCTCTCGCCGTACCCGCCTTGACGACCCGACCTTCATCGTCGAGCGACAGGATGGGTTTCAGATCGAGGAGCCCACCCAACCACGCCTTCGTTCGACCCACCCGCCCTGAACGCAGCAGGTATTCGAATGTGTTCACGGTGAGGAAGATGTTCGATCGGTCGCGCACGGCCCTCAACTCGGCCGCCACGTCCTCGAGACCATGGCCATCGTCCAGGAGCTCCACGGCCCGGGCCACGAGCAGCCCGATGCCCAGTGAGCCTGACCTGGAGTCGATCGCCTGCGTCGGCACATCGAACTCCCGCATGGCCGCCGCCGCTGAACCGTAGGTGCCCGAGAGCGCTCCGCTCACGAAGATACCCAGGAGCTGCTCCGCTCCCCTGTCCAGCGCGGTACGGAATCGCTCCACGAACAGAGACGGGGGTGGCTGCGATGTCTTGGGAGTCGGGGCCCCGGGGGTCGTGAGAATCTCCTTCAGGCCCTGGTTGTCCAGATCGATCCCGTCCCGATAGGTGCGATCCCCCACGATCACCTGAAGGGGGACCACGGCCACACCGTGCCTCTCGACCCAGTCGTGGGGCAGATCGGCAGCGGAGTCGGTCACCACCGCGACGTGCCGCCCGGCTCCCACGAGTTGCGTGTCCTCGATCACCTCGGACACGACCTCACCCCAGGCGCCGAGGAGATCGCGCACGGCCTCTGGATCGTCGGAGTGGATGTGGACCTTCGCCGTGCTCCCCGAGCGCAGGACGATGGTCGAGGTTCCCATCCCCTTCAGGGCGCTTCGGATCTCGGGCGTCCCTGGAACGTCGGCCCCCTGGACCGCGATCTGCGTGCAGTACCGCCCTTCCTCGGCCCCGTATCCGGCCTCGCGCGCCACGTAGAGCGACGGCCGGTCACCACCGTGCGTCCGTTCGAGTGGGGCCTCGGCGATCACATCCCCGGGGGCGTGACCTTCGATGTACTGGACCACACCCTCGAAGAAGGACACGAAGCCCTTCGCCCCGGCGTCGACGACGCCAGCTTCCCGCAGGACCGGCAGAAGGTCCATGGTGCGTTGCAGGGAGCGCTCGGATGCCGCCTGGAGATCCCGGAGCCACAAGTACACATCCTGGCGGGAGTGGGCCCGCCGGCGGGCCTCAGCGGCAAGATCGCGCGCCACCGTGATGATCGTGCCTTCGCGGGGGTTGTCGAGCACATCGTGCAGGGATGCCGCCGCGGCCGTCAGGGCGTCCGCAATCTCCCGCGGGCCGACCCTCAGTCGTCGGCCAACGCTGTCGGAGAAACCCAGGAGGTACCGCGAGAACAGCATTCCGGAGTTGCCGCGGGCCGCGAGAACGCCGGCTTCGGCTGCCACCCCGGCGACCTCGGAGAACGAGTCGCTGCGCACGTGGCGCAGAGCGTCAGAGATGGAGCGCAGGGTGAGGGTAAGGTTGGTGCCCGTGTCACCGTCGGGGACCGGGAACACGTTGATCCGATCCAACTCCGCCCGCTGGCGACCGACGTGGGCCGCACCGGCCAGGAATCCGCGACGAAGACGATGCCCGTCCAGGTAGGCGATCCGGACACGGGACCGTGCAGCCTGCGCGGGTGCAGGCTCCGGTTCGCGCGCTCCGACCTTTGAGTAGTCGCTCAAGTCCCGGATTCCTCCTGTCGAGAGGGCGGGCTCCTGGAGCCCGCCTCAGGCCAGCACTCCGGTCAGCCCTCTGTATCGCCCTCCGCTACGACCCAAACCGTCACCTCCGGCCTCACTTCGGCATGAAGGCGCACGGTGACCCGGTAAACACCAAGCTGCTTGATCGGCTCCTCGAGTCGAATGAGGTGGCGATCCACCTCCAGCCCCTTCTCGGCCAGCGCTTCCGAGATGTCCGAGGCCGTCACCGAACCGAACAGCTTGCCTTCCTCCCCGGCCCGCACCGTGAAGCTAACGGATTGCCCTTCGATACGCTCCGCTGCAGCCTTCGCCCGGTCCAGCTCGCGCGCGGACCGATCGAGGATGTGTCGTCGCTCCTCTTCGAAACGCTTCTGATTCGCCGCGTTCGCCTCGTAGGCGATGCCCTGCGGAATCAGAAAGTTGCGGGCGTAGCCCGGCTTTACGTCCACGACCTCTCCGATGTCTCCGAGGTCGTCTACCGCCTGTCTGAGAATTACCTGAACCATGTCCAGCACCCCTTGCGTTGCGTATCGATTCGTCCACGGACGCTCTCGCGACCCGAGAACGGCACCGTCAAAGATCGTTGTCAGCCCGAGCCCGCGATAGTCTTTCCCTGAGGTCGATCCAGGTGTCGCTCAGGCCCAGCACCAGCGCAGTACCCAGGACTACCGGGTACAGAAACAGCGCCGCCAGCGCGAGTAGCACGCCACTCCACACCGTTGTCGCGGCTGCCGCACCCATCCACAGGAGGATCGCCGTGCCCCGGAGAAGATAGAGCCCGCCCATGAACACGGTGGCGTTCTCACCCAACCTGAACGCCGGCCCGCCCAACGGCAGGACCAGCATGCAGAGCCCGCCGATCAGCAACCAGATCAGATGGTCGCTGAAGCGAAACTCCCGGATCGGCCCCGGGCTCCGAACGCCGCCCGAGATCCTCTCAAAGCCGAACCACGCCACTCCAAACGCGGCCACGGTGGCCAACGACAGCATCGCGGGATACACGTCCTGTTGAAAGACGACCCACCGCTGCACTGCCACCTCCAGCTGCCGGCGGACCTGCGGGTCAGCACTTCCCTGCAGTTGCTCCAGGATACTGCCGGCAACCAGCGCCGCCTGTCGGATCTCCGAAGCCATCCACCAGTTCACACCCTGCAAGACCCCCGGACGCGCCACGCCAATGACCAGCACTACGGCGAGCGCAACTCCGATGGCCCCGAGCGAGCGGTTCACCAGGGTCTCCCTGTTCCGCACGACGTTGACCGCCACGAAGGCGCCGCCGGCAATGAGGCTCCACGCGCGGGGCACGTACCATTCCATGCCACCGGGGCGTCCGCCCGCGAAACCCAGCCCCAGAATGACCGCGGCGACGGCCACGCTCATCCAGTCGTCCGTCCTGAACGCCAGCAGCAGCAGGGCGAACGGTACGAACACGAGCCACACGGGGCTCATCGGCGACAGAAGTACGGTCACCAGCACGAGCAGCGACGCCCGCATCAAGGTACGCCCGCGCTCCGTCATGACCCGCCGTCCGTCACCGGCCCGGTCGGCCGTTAATCAGGAGTGATAGCCCTGGATGTACGGAATCAAGGCCAGGTAACGAGCCCTCTTGATCGCCGTGCCGAGCTGACGCTGGTGCCGGGCGCACGTACCGGTGGCGCGCCTCGGCAGGATCTTGCCCCGGTCCGTGATCAATCTGCCCAACGTGTCGGCGTCCTTGTAGTCGAGCCGCTCGACGTTGCGCTCACAGAACTTGCACACTTTTCTGAAGGCCATCGATCAGTCCTCCCGCTTTGCGTCAACGTCATCCCCGGCGGCGTCACCCTCTTCGGCCTCGCCCTCATCGTCGGCATCGTCGTCATGGTCTTCATCGGCGTCTGCATCATCGGCATCGGCGGCATCTGCGTCGGCATCACCGTCGGAGTCTTCGCCAGCCTCAGCGGCATCGTCGCCGGTCTCGGCGGCATCATCGCCAGTCTTGGCGCCACCGTCGCCCTCGGAACCACCGGTGCCCTCGTCCCGGCCACGACGTCGATCGCCATTGTCACGATCCTTGTCCCCGCCACGCTCGTCCATTGCCGGCATCGGAAGCTCACCTTCTGAGAGCACCACGAGGTGTCGCAGAAGATCATCGTCCAGTTTGAGAACTCGCTCGAAGTCCGGCAGGACGCCGGGAGATGCCGTGAACTGGGTCACGACGTAGTAACCGTTGTCGTTGCGGTCGATCGGGTAAGCAAGCTGGCGCTTGCCCCAGTGCTCGACGGCCGTAATCTCGCTGCCTTCAGCGGCGAGGATCTTCCCGTGGTAGGCCTCGAGCCGTCCCTCGATCTCTTCCGTCGTGAGGGAGGACTTGAAAATGTAGACGACTTCGTAGTCCCGCATTCCATCGCTCCTTCGGTCTGAGTGGCCGCGGGCGCATTCCCGCGGCAGGAGATTCTGTTGTCCGTCCATTCCAACGCCGCGCCCGTTTCCCGGCGCGGCGCGCCAAGCTAGTGGACCGGGCCCCGACGTTCAAGCCGGGGCCCTGCCGCTCAACCCACGAAAGGCAACCACGCCACGAGTTCGCGCAGAACGTCGGCGGTACCCGCGTCGCTTGCCGCCATACCGTGGACGCGCACGAACCACGGCGCAAGCACCAACGACACCACGCTGATCAGCTTGATCACGATGTTCATCGACGGCCCCGAGGTGTCCTTGAAGGGATCCCCGACGGTGTCGCCGACGACCGCCGCCTTGTGAGGATCGGATCCCTTGCCTCCGTGCGCCCCGCCCTCAATGTACTTCTTGGCATTGTCCCAAGCCCCACCGGCGTTGGCCATGAACAGCGCCAACAGCACGCCCGTCAGCGTTGCGCCGGCCAGGAGACCGCCCAGGGCTTCCACGCCGAGGAAACGGCCCACGAGCACGGGCACCATGATCGCGGTCACGCCGGGGATCACCATCTCCCGGAGCGCGGCACGCGTCGAGATGTCTACGCAGCGTGCTGAATCCGGCTTCGCCGTGCCTTCCATCAAGCCCGGGATCTCGCGGAACTGGCG
>JAMJQV010000178.1 GCA_023554435.1 Gemmatimonadota bacterium
ATGACGGACCGCGAGTTCCACGACGCGATCCTTCAGGGAGGGACCATGCCCATCGAAATGGTTCGAGCCCGACTCACGGGCGAGGCCCCCTCCCCGGACTTCGTGGCTTCGTGGGAGTTCGATGAGTCCAACTGAAGGTGGGGTCGCAGCCGGCTCGCCGGCTGCTAGATTGTGCGGACCATGAACGAGCAACTGCCTGGGGCCCGTCGCTACTCCGAGGAGGAAGTGGGCCTCATCCTGCGACGGGCCACCGAGATGCAGCGTGCGGAGCCCAGCGCGCTCGATCCAACGGGGCTCACCATGGCCGAGCTCGAGGAGATCGCTGCCGAAGCCGGCATCGATTCCGGCATGCTGCGCCAGGCGGCCAGCGAGCTGAACCTGCAACAGCCCGAGACCCTGGGAAGCCGTCTGGCCGGTGCGCCGACGGCCCTCGCGATCCAACGCGTGGTCGAGGGAGAGATGCCCGTTGGACGTCTCGAGGAACTCGTCCCGACCATCGTGGCCGCGACGCCCGGCCGCGGGACCGCGAGCGCCGTCGGCCGCTCGCTGACGTGGAGTTCGCAGGAAGGATCCAACCTGACCGAGCAGCAGGTGCTGGTCTCGTCCCAGAACGGTCAGACTCTGATCCGGGTCGAGCAGAGCTACTCCGGGCTCGCCGCGGGCTGGTTCGGCGGAATCATGGGTGGAGTCGGCGGCGGCGTTGGATTCGGTGTTGGCGGGGCCCTGTCGGCAACCCTCGGCCTCGGGGCGGGTCTGGTCGCCTTTCCGCTCACGGCGCTGGCGGGTTCCTACTTCCTGGCGCGCTCCATCTATTCCTCCCAGGTGCGGAGTCGGCAGAGTGCTGCTCGGGCGCTCGTAGGCAAACTGGCAGAGCAGGTCGAGGCGGCGATCGCTTCCACCCGTCCAGCCCTCGACGCGGCAGGGCCTGGAGCAGTCGGGCCTGGCGCAGCCGACGAAGAGCCGCAGACGGACTGACGGTCGTCTGCGCGAAAGGAGATTGCCGTGTACAGAATCAGGATGACAGGGTTGGCCTGTGTCGTTTCCATGGCGCTGGCGGCCCCGGCGATGGCCCAGACGGACGAGCCCGCCGAGGACCTTCGGTCGGTCGAGCAGGTGGTCCGGGATGTGTACGACCTGGTGTCCTGGACGGACGGGAATACGCCCGACTGGGAGGTCGTGCGTGACGTATTCATCCGGGACGCGATCGTCGTGCTTCGGTATCCGCCGGATCTCAAGGTCATGAGCGTCGATGGCTTCTTGCTGGACTGGCTCCGTTTCGAGAATCAACTGGCGGCCGCCGGCGTGAACGGGTTTCAGGAGACGGTCAGGTCGGCCGAGACGACCGAGTTCGGAGACGTTGCCCACGTAAGCGTGGTGTACGAGTCAAGCATCCCGGGTACAGCGCGACCGGCCCGACCGGGCGTGGATCTGTGGTCGCTGATCCGCGTCGACGGCCGGTGGAAGGTCGTTTCCGTGATCAACGAGCTTCCGCGCGACGACCTCCCGGTGCCGAGCTTCGGCGACTGATGCCAGACTGCGCCGTTATCTGGGATTACGATGGAACGCTGGTGGACTCCCGCCATCGGAACTTGAGCGTCAACCGATCCATCATCGAGGGTCTTACCGGCCGGTCCTGGAAGGACTTCGAGGCACTGCATTCGGTTGAGGACTACGATGCCGCCGTGGCCCGGTGCACGAACTGGCGGGACTTCTATCAGCGGGAATTCGGGCTTCGCGAGGACATGTTGGAAACCGCGGGCCGCATGTGGACCCGGTGCCACCTGACCGATGAAACGCCCGTCGTACCCTTCTCCGGAGTGCTGGAGACCCTGCAGGCGCTGGCCCATCTGCCGCATGGAATCGTGTCACAGAACTCCCGCCAGATCATCGAGGCGACCCTGGACCCGCTGGGCCTCGGCGACCGATTCGAGCACGTGATCGGCTACGAGCAGGTCGCGCCCGGGAGACAGAAACCGGCGCCGGACGGGTTGTTGGAGTGTCTTGAACGCATGACGGCATTGGGGCCCGGCGCGGCGTTCTACGTGGGCGATCACCCCACGGATGCCATGTGTGTCGCGCAAGCACGGCGGGAGATGATCTCCCGTGGTCTGGAGATCCGCGTGTGGAGCATCGCCGTCCTGTACGGTGGTGAGTCCGTCGACGGCTGGCCCGAAGCTCCTGATTTCCTCGCCCGGACGCCGGAGGAGATCATCGAAATCGTGGGCCGGGAGGCCCATTGCCAACAACCGGTCCGCGGCGTCGAGTCGGCGCCCCACGACCTCGAGGAGATGGCATGAAGCGAGTACTTGCTCTGCTCTTCTTCGTCGCCCTGCTGGCGCCGGGCCCGATCCAGGCGCAGGTGGGCGGTGGCAGCATGGAAGACGTCGAGACGCTCGATGGCATCCTGGACGCCTACTACGAGGTCGTGTCTCGACCGGCCGGAACGGCGCCGGACCGCGAGCGGGATGAGTGGATCCATCACCCCGACGCCCTGGTGGCGATCACGGGACTGGGAGCGGACGGGGACCCGGTCATCCAGACGATGACGCTGGCTGAGTACCACGATCGATTCGGTGCCGCCGACGCGCCCGCGTTCTTCGAGTGGGAGGTGCACCGGACGGTCCAACGGTTCGGCAACGTGGCCCACGTGTGGAGCACCTACGCGTCGAGCGGGGAACCGGACGGCGAGGTCTTCGGACGCGGGATCAACAGCATTCAACTCTACCACGACGGAAGTCGCTGGTGGATCACCAGCTGGATCTTCGATCAGGAGCGGGCCGGCAACGAGATCCCGCCCGAATTCCTGCCGGCTGAGGGGACCGGACCGTGACGCCCTCTGGGGTGGATTCCTTCTGGGAGAGCGCTGAGACGGTGGAGCGATTCACGGGCAAGGAACCGGACGTCCGCCTGCAGGAGATCCTGGATGCCTTCTCCGATCCCGGACAGGTCCGTGTCCTGGATGTCGGGTGCGCCGCCGGGCGCAACACCGTGATGCTGGCGGAGCGAGGTTTCGACGTGTTTGCCATCGACGGTTCCGAGGCGATGGTTGCCCGCACACGTGAACGGGTGGCAGGTGTTCTCGGTCGGGAGGAATCCGAACGCCGGGTCCGGCTCGGGGACATGGAAGATCTGACCTCCTTTGCCGATGCTTCGGTCCACGTGCTCGTGGCCCTCGGAGTGCTGCACCAGGCGGCGACGGAGAGTCAGTGGACGGGAGCCTTACGAGAGATGAGCCGCTGTGTCGCCCCGGGCGGCCGTCTTCTCGTCGCGGTCTGGAGTCCTCGTTCGAGGCCGCACGGTGAGTCGGTCCGGCTCGTCCCCGGAGAGAAGCACCTTTACGAGGGCTTTCACTCCGGGACTCACTACCTGGTCGAGGCCCCGCTTCTCGATTCGGCGCTGGCCTCGGCCGGGTTCGTCCCCGTCGTGCCCACCCGGGAGGTCGTCGTCGAGACCGACGAGGGATGGAGGGTCACGATCAACGCCCTGTATCGGCGAACCGAGACCTGAGGGGAGGTTGCGCGCTCCGATGAAACCCATCACCCTGCCGGCTGTCACACTGCTTTCCGCCACGTTGCTCATCCCCCGTGTCGCAGGCGCCCAGGAGCCGATCGACTACAGCGTGGTCTCCCCTGATGGCCGGATCGAGCTCAGCGTGCAAGCGGGGGACGAGCTGACCTATCGGGTCTCGTTGGACGGGGAGGCGCTGGTGTCCGCTTCGCCGATCGCGCTGCACCTCGCGGACGGGAATGCGGTGGGACCCGGAATGACCGTCGCGGCAGCGAGGCGAGAGAACACGGATGCCTGGCTCGAGCCGGTCGTGCCCGAGAAGCGATCGCGGATACGGGATCACTACTCAGCGCTCCACCTCGATTTCGATGGGGGGTGGGGACTGGACGCACGTGCCTACGACGACGGAGTAGCCTTCCGGTTTCGAGCTACCGAGAGGATCCCCATCGTCATCGCATCGGAAGACTTCACCGTGAACCTGGTGCAGGATCCCGATCTGTGGTTTCCGGTCGAGGAGAGCTTCCTCACGCACTCGGAGCGGCTGTACGAGCGGCTGCGCGTGAGCCAGGTAGAGCCGGAGACGATGGCGCACCTGCCGATCCTCGCCTCGTGGTCTGGCGGGCCGAAGTTGGCGATCACCGAGTCGGATCTGCAGGCCTACCCGGGGTTGTACCTGGCGGGCACCGGCACGTCGACCCTGGTGGGGCTCTCGCCCGCCTACCCGGCCGACGTGGAGCAGGTCAACGATCGTACGGTCCGCGTTGTGAGTCGCGAGCCCTACATTGCCCGGACCAGCGGCCCACGGACGTTTCCATGGCGGGTATTCGTGGTCGCCGATGAGGACGCGGACCTGGTCAGCACGACCATGGTGTGGCGCCTTGCGGCCCCTCTTCGGATCGAGGACGCATCGTGGATCCGGCCCGGGCAGGTGGCCTGGGACTGGTGGAATGCGCTCAACCTCACGGGCGTGGATTTCGAAGCCGGCGTCAATACGGACACGTATCGCTATTTCGTGGACTTCGCCGCCGATCAAGGTATCGAGTACGTGATTCTCGACGAGGGCTGGTCCGACCCGGCGGACCTGACCGTTCTGAATCCCGAGGTCGACCTCGATGTACTGTTCGCACACGCCGCGGACCGCGGGGTAGGCCTGATTCCGTGGGTCGTGTGGAAGTCGCTGGACGACCGGCTGGACGAGTCACTGGACCGTTTCGAGGCCTGGGGCGCGGTCGGGATCAAGGTTGATTTCATGCAGAGGGACGACCAGCCCATGGTCGAGTACTACTGGCGGATCGCGGAGGCAGCGGCCCGCCGACACCTGCTGGTCGATTTCCACGGAGCCTACAAGCCCGCGGGCCTGCGCCGGGCTTATCCAAATGTGGTGACCCGGGAGGGCGTGCGCGGGCTGGAGCACGTGAAGTGGAGTCCGTATCCGACGCCGGAGCACGACGTGACTCTGCCTTTCATCCGGATGCTGGCCGGGCCGATGGACTACACGCCCGGCGCCATGCTGAATGCGACCGAGGAACAGTTCAAGCCGGTCTTCGACCGGCCGATGAGTCTCGGCACCCGGGTTCACCAGATGGCGATGTACGTGGTGTATGAGAGCCCGCTGCAGATGCTGGCGGATTCACCGTCGCACTACCTCCAGGAGGCGGAGTGCACTGCCTTCATCGTGGACGTCCCGACCGTATGGGATGACACGCGCGTTCTCGCCGCCAGCGTCAGCGACTACCTGGCTGTGGCCAGGCGATCGGGGGACTCCTGGTACATCGGTGCCATGACGGACTGGGAGTCTCGTCACCTGTCGCTGGACACCGGCTTTCTGGAGGAAGGCGCCTGGTCTGCCGAGGTGTTCGAGGACGGACAGAACGCCGGCCGTAACCCGCAGGACTACCGCCAGGTGGTTCTGGAATTCGAAGCGGGCGAACCGCTGGAGATCCAGATGGCGCCGGGCGGCGGTTGGGTCGCGAAGCTCGTGCGCAGAACCGAGCAGGATCGCTGACGGTGCTCGCCCCGCGGGAGAGGGCCGAACTTCTCGTTCTGGCCCGAGGCTCGGTGGCGTGTGCCCTGAGTGGACGGCCACCGCCCGAGATCGGGCCCGCACTCGAGGCCCTCGTGGAGCCGCGCGCCGCGTTCGTCACCGTGCGGCGCGCGCGGTCGGGTCGTCTGCGGGGTTGTCGCGGTGAATGTCCTGCCCGGAGGTCGCTCCCTGAGTGCGTACGTCGGGTGGCAGTGGCATCAGCGTTGGACGATCCTCGTTTCTCCCCCGTGACCCGCGATGAGCTGCCGGCTCTTCGTTTCGAGATCAGCGCTCTCACGACCCCCCGGCCGATTCGACCGGAAGAGGTGGTCGTCGGCACCCATGGACTCCTTCTGCACGCGGGGACCACCCTGGGTTTGCTTCTTCCCCAGGTGGCTGCCGAGCAGGGCTGGGACCGGGAGGCGTTCCTGGAGGGCCTCTGTCACAAGGCCGGGCTTGCGATGGGGTCGTGGCGCAGCGCAGAGGTGAGCCTGAGCGCCTTCGAGGCCGAAGTCTGGGCCGAAAGATAGGCTCTGCCGGATGTCCGTTCCCGTCCCTTCCTGCCGCATCCCTGTTTGAGAGCCACTGACGACGCGGCAGTCAACCGGGGAAGGGAATTCAGATGGAACCGACCATGGCGGTGGACGTGCACTCGGGTGTCGAGCGCGGGGCGACGTTCGAGGACCGGTTGCTGGGAGTCGTGAACTCCGCTTCGCTGGCCCTCGGGCTTTCCATCGGGCATCGAACGGGCCTGCTCGATGCCATGGCGGGGCTGGAACCGGCGACGAGCGAGGAGATCGCGGCAGCGTCCAGGCTGAACGAGCGTTACGTGCGCGAGTGGCTCGGTGCGATGGTGACGGGGGGCATCGTCGACTACTCCCCCTCCCGTAAGCTGTACCACCTTCCGCCGGAGCATGCCGCACTCCTGACACGAGCCGGTGACGCGAACCTGGCGGCCATCCTCCAGTACGTGCCTGTGCTTGGACAGGTAGAAGATCGGCTCGTGGAGTGCTTCCGGCACGGCGGAGGCGTGGGATACGAGCACTTCCACCGGTTCCACGATGTCATGGCCGAAGATAGCGCCCAGACGGTGGTGGCCGCCCTGTTCGATTCGATCCTGCCCCTCGCACCCGGTCTGCAGCCTCGACTCGAGGCGGGCATCGATGT
>JAMJQV010000179.1 GCA_023554435.1 Gemmatimonadota bacterium
GACAGGCACTGGCCCTGGTGATGGGAGGACTGGTGCTCAAGCTGGTAGGCTTTGATGGGAACGCAGCGCAACAGACGGCAGAAACCCTGTTGAACCTGCGCATCGCGGACATCGTGATCCCGGCAACGACGGCTTTTCTGGCGATCCTGGTGATGTGGGGCTACAGCTTGACCGAGGAACGCGCACGGGAGATCAAAGAGGAATTGGACGCGCGCAGGGGAGTCCTGTAGAGAATCCTCCAATCGAGACCAGAAGAATGTCTGCAGAAATCGTAGTCACGATTGTAGGGGCCGCACTCATACTTTGTGCGGTCGGCGATGCCCTGTTCCGTCTGGACCTGATGAATCCCACGCTCAGACTTCTCCTGGGAGGATCGGGCATTCTCCTGGTCATCTTCGGCGGGTACTCATTCGGATCCATGTATCAGCAAGGGCCCCTCGAACAGGTGGCAGTCGGAAACAGGCTGCAAGTCGAGGCACCGGTTCAAAGAGTGCAGGTGATCTCGCCCCTCGAAGGCGATTCCGTGAAATGCCGGATTCTCACGATGGGTGTGTATCCGGAAGCGCACGACGAAGACATCTGGGTTCTGCTGAAGCCCACCGACGACAAGTACTATCCCCAATCGGACCACACGAACACCTCGTACAAAAGAGATGGTGAATGGCAGGTGATCACGAGATTCGGCGGGGATGAGGGCGAACCCTACGACCTGATCGTTTTTGAGGCCGATGCGCCGGCATCTCAGTTCTTCAGTGCGACCATCGAGGACTGGAAGGAGATGGAATCGTATCCGGGCCTCGAGCTCGAGGAGATACCAGAAACCGCCCGTGAAGTGGACAGGATCGTCGTCTTCCTGGAGGACAGCTGCAGAGGCGTGTTCTAGCCGTATCGTGCGGCACCTCGCTCAGGCGAAAGTCCGCGGTGGGAGTTTCATTGGCCCTGCCGATCTTCCTGGCGTGAGAAGCGGTAGTGACACACCATCCATTCCTGGCCCTGCCTAAAACCGAAGAGCTCGGCGCAGGCCATGAAGAAAATTCTCCAGCGCTGGACCCACTGCTGCACCGCCGCTTCGCCGTACACCGGGGCCAGCACCGCCCGGGCCTCTTCTCTCCGCGCATCGAGCGACTCGAGCCACGCGTTGGCGGTCTTTTCATAGTGGCGACCATCCCAGGTCCACTGCAGGTCCAGGTGCAGGTCGCGCTGGAAACGTAGAGGCAGGTCTGCGCTCGGCATGATTCCGCCGGAGAAGAAGTGGCGGCTCATCCAGTCGCCGGGGCCGTTGTCGACGAAGGCATAGGGCGAGGAGCGGTGGCAGAAGATGTGCATGAAGAACTGCCCGCCGGGACGCAGCCATCGGCTGATGCGGCCGAACAGCTCGCCATAGTTGCGCATGTGTTCGAACATCTCGACGGACACGGCGCGGTCGAAGCGAGCGTCCATGTCGAAATCGTTCATGTCGGCGGTGATCACGCGGATGTTGTCCAGGGCGCGGGCCTTCGCTTCGGCCTCGATGAACCGTCGCTGGGCGGCCGAATTGCTGACGGAGGTCACCGAGCAGTTCGGGTAGTGACTCGCGATCCAGAGCGACAGGGACCCCCAGCCACAGCCGAGGTCGAGCACGTCCATGCCATCCTGGATACCTGCGCGCTCGCAGCTGATCGCGAGGCTGCGCGCTTCCGCCTCGTCGAGGCTGGACGTGGACTTGACCTGACCCCCTGAAACGCTACCGATCGCAGAGTTAGTATTGTGATCGGCGGAGATTCGAGGAAAGGGGTTGGATATGGGACAGAAGCGGTACACACCCGAACAGATCATCGGCAAGCTCAGGCAGGCGGAAGTGCGCTCTGCCGAGGGCGCACGAGTAGCGGAGATCGTGCGTGAGCTGGGGATCACGGAGCAGACGTACTACCGGTGGCGCAAGGAGTACGGGGGGCTGAAGGTCTCGCAGGCGAAACGGCTGAAGGAGCTCGAGCAGGAGAACGCACGACTGAAGCGGGCGGTAGCGGATCTGACGCTGGACAAGCTGATCCTGGAGGAGGCGGCGAAGGGAAACTTCTGAGCCCCGAGCGGAGAAGGCGCTGCGTGATGCACGTGGTGAAGAAGTTCGGGGCGTCGGAGCGGCGGGCGTGCCGGGTGCTGGGCCAGGTGCGGAGCACGCAGCGACGGCAGGCGCGGAAGAGGCCCGATGAGGAGGCACTGCGTACGGACGTGGTGAAGCTGGCGAGCCGGTACGGGCGCTATGGGTACCGGCGGGTAACGGCGCTGCTACGGGCCGAGGGCTGGGTGGTGAACCACAAGCGGGTGGAGCGGATCTGGCGGCAGGAGGGGCTGAGGGTCCCGAAGAAGCAGCCTAAACGGGGCCGGCTATGGCTGAACGACGGGTCCTGCGTCCGGCTGCGTCCGACGCACCGGGGCCACGTGTGGTCCTACGACTTCACGATGGCACGCACGCACGACGGCAGGCCGCTGCGCATGCTGACGGTGCTGGACGAGCACACGCGGGAATGCCTGGCGATCGTGGTGGAGCGAAAGCTCAAGTCGGACGACGTGCTGCACACGCTGGCCGGGCTGTTCGCGAAGCACGGGGCACCCGAGCACCTGAGGTCGGACAACGGCCCCGAGTTCACCTCACAGGTGGTCCGTGCGTGGCTCGGGCGAGTTGGGGTGCGGACCCTGTTCATCGAGCCGGGCAGCCCGTGGGAGAACGGCTACAACGAAAGCTTCAACGGCAAGCTGAAGGACGAGCTCGTGGACCGTGAGATCTTCTATTCGCTCCGGGAAGCCCAAGTGCTCGTCGAGCAGTGGCGACGGGAGTACAATACGATCCGGCCGCACAGTTCCCTGGGCTACCGGCCGCCCGCTCCGCAGGCGGTTCGGCCCGTCGGATCCTGGCTCAGACGGCCCATGTTACAAGGGCCGCGACTTGCTGTCGGACTAACTTAGTTCGTGGTACCACTCTTGGGGGCAGGTCACCACCAAATAGGACAAATGAAGGACTAATTGCTAACAAAGGAAACCAAGGGGGGTACCTTGGTGGCAACCATTGCCCATCAATCAGGATTTGGTAATTACCTGTTTCTGCAAATCGGTGAGCGCCGAGTACATATTCGGTGCTATCGGGCACAATCAGCAAACGGGAGGCGAACTCGGGACTGGGGTTCAAAATCACAAAAGCTAAAAGAATTCCCAAGCTAACCAGCAATGGGATTCCAACCTGCCCTGACATACCCAATCTTTTCATCAGGCCTTTGTATCCATCTAATTTTTATCATTCGCCCCGGTCCATATTGATCCACAGGGCCCGTGGCCTTGATTGAGATATGAGGGTAAACCCTTCACTATAGAATAATCGATATTGGCATACAGGAATAAATCATAGAAAGATTGACACTCATAGCCACATGTCGTCATGAGCATCAATCTCTGAGCATTACCGAGGACGATAATTGCAGAACTTTTTCATCTACTCTCTGGAATTCCTTAATTCATTCTCAACCATGTCAATAGCTAAATTATAGGATAGGAAATCGAACGGCCCTCCCCGCTCGCGGGCGGGCTTACCGATGGGCTCCGATGGGGGCGTCGAGGGCGTGGATGCGCACGACAAGAGAAGCGGAGGGTCGGGAAGAGCGGATCGAAGGTCGCCTGGGCGTGTGGTAACGGCCGCTCCGGGTCGACCGAGAGTGACCGAGAGTGCGATGTACGCACCGGAGCGAGCCCCCCGGCTCCGGGAGAGAGCCTGTTCAGGTTACCAGGAGCGGGTCTGGTCCATCGGGTAGGGAGGGATGGGCTCGGGCTCGGTCGGGTCGACGGCGGGCGTCTGGTCCATATACTCGTCCGAGGCGTCCGCGAAGCCGAATGCGAGCTCGGGCGGTCCACGGGCGGGATGGACTTTGGGCGGCCGGAGCGGCTCCCGCAGGTGGCTCAGCACGTCCCGGATGGAGAAGGGGTCGGTGAGGAAGGCGATCAGCATTGCCTTGAGCCCCCTCCACGTGGCGGATCTATAGCTCCGGTGGATCGACAGGATCGACGGACGGCTCAACGGGATGACATCTCGCGCACCGGGCGGGCGCGAGGCGTAGGGGTCTGGTGACTGCCTATACAGCAACGGAGGTGGTGCTGGAGCGATCACGGACTGAAGAAGCTTCGTGCATGAGTCACCACGAGCGTGCCCGAACTCAAGGCGTCTCCGACGGCGGCTTGGCAACTGCACCCAGGCCGCATCGCTGGATGGGGAGTCGCTGACAATCCGGATCCGGACGGCACGCGGCGAGCGAGTCCAGACCCTCGCGCCGACCGATTCCGGGCTGCGGATGGTGAACACGTACACGGTGGAACAGCTCAGCGAGCCCATACGGATCGCGCTCGTCTACCGACGAGACGGTGCGTAAGGATCCATGGTGCGGGCAGCGGTGACTCGCACTTCGGGGACTATCTCTCGGGGTAGTCGCCGTCGAAGCTGCGGTTGTATGCGACCACTTCGGCAACGATCTCCTGCACGTCGGACGCGCTGTAGGGCCCGGAGTCCAGGTCCTCGACGTCCACACCATACAAGATGCTGAGCCAGGACAGCGCAGACACTTCCGTCAACATCGGACCTCCGTGCCCCATCAGGCCATCCACGCAGAGCGCCTCTCGGTCCCTCCCCACGAGGGATTCGATGTCCTCCAGTTCCCCCGCCTCGAAACGGGCTTTCATGCCGGAAGCCGTCACTCCGTAATTGATGAAGTAGATCGCGGTGCCGGCGTATTCCTGCCGAAGCCGGGTCACGACCTGATACAACTGTTCGCCAGTCTCCCGAATCCTCTGGTCGAACCTCTCGGTGTCGATCCTCGGTCCGCCGGCCGTCCAGCTATGACCAATGAAGAAGCTCGCCCTCGGATTGTGCTTCAGTGCCAGGTCGATCCACTGTTGATAGTCCTCGTAGGAGCTGCGAATGCGGCCGAAGGATGTCATGCCGAGGAGCTCGACCGATCCACTCTGCAGCCTGGATTCGATCTGCTCTCGTTTCTCCCCGTCTCTCCACAGTGAGCCCGGGGCGCCCCGAGCTCCCGAGGCGAACACCATCTCGCTGCGGTGAGACGCGAAGCCGCTCTCTCGTGCCTTCTGATCGAACGATTTCGCGACGGGAATGAAGAAGCTGTGCCCGATGAACAGGGCATGGACTCCGTCCTCGAGATTCGATTGCGCGAAGGCGGCGCCGGGAAGCGCAAGGGCGAGAATCAGGCACAGAGCCGCGAATCGCAGCATTGTGCTGCGACCGACGGCGCGGGAGTTCAGAACCCGACCTCGACCCCCAGGCGCACGGATGCGGGAAGCTGGAACGCGGTGGGCTCGCCGTAGTTCGGGTTGAAACTGGCCGGATTCCCCTCCGCATCCAGTCGGAAATACTGCACCTGGTCGAACGCGACCGCCTCGCGGGGATTGCCGAGGTTGAATACGTCCAGGATCAGCCGTGCGGGAGCCTGCCTGCGCATCAATTGCGCGAAGTCGTAGGAGAACCGAAGGTCGAGCTCCCAGATCGAGGGAGTGCGGCCGGCCGTGCCACGCTGGGTGACGAACGTTCGATTCGGCGGGATGCGCATCGTGCCCATCTCGCTCAGCGGGGTGCCGGTGAGCCAGAGAAACCGTCCTCCCAGGGTGAATCCGAATCCGGTGCGGTAACTCGCGGCGAGCTTCAGCTGGTGGGTCCTGTCCTGGGGGAGCAGTCCCTCCGCGTTCACCAGCTTCTCGGGGTAGTCGTACGACATGTTCGGCTGCCCGGCCGCGTCCTCGTCGAGGTTGAACACGCCGCCGTGGTTGCCGTAGGTGCGGGAGAGCACGTAGCTGCCGAGGAGGCGCAGGCTGCCCCCGAAAGATTTGTCGGCGGTGAGCTCGAGTGCCGCGTACTCTCGTTTCGCCGGCGGGTACTCGTCGAGCACGCCGTACCCCGGGTTCCCCAGCACCAGCTCTCCCTCGGACTCCACCCAGCTGTCCTCGATCGCTCGTCGGAGCCCCCTATACATCCCCCTGAGGCCGAGCTTGAATGAGGCGCCCAGCTGCCGCTCGTAGCCAAGGGTGAACTCGTCGTAGTGCTGGCCCGCGAGCCCCTCCGTCTCTTCGGCGATCCCTCCCGTCTCGAATATCAGCGTTCCGCCGGTGGGATCCTGGCGTGGATCGTGGTCGAACGCCCAGATCCGCCAGTTGAGGTCGTCGTTGTACTTGTTTCCCGCCACCTGCAGGGGAAGGTCCTGGTAGAACCGTCCGTAGGATCCGAACAGGCGCTGTGTGCCGAGCTCCCCGGGCTGGATCACGAACCCGAGACGCGGCTGCCACTGATCGCGGATCCGCTGGGCCACCTCACCGTCCGTCCCGATGATGTCCTGGCCCTCCCAGCGCAGCCCTGCATTGAGGCGCACGCGTGGCAAGATGAGCCAGGAGTCCTGGAGATAGGCAGCCGGCACGCGGCTGCTGAAGTCCATCGTGCCGTCTCCGGCCAGCTCCCAGTACTGCCACACGTCGTCCGCGTACTTGACGACGTTGTCGAGACTCCAGTCTCCCTCGTAGTCGTTGATCGTGAATTCGCCGCCCGCCTTCACCGTGTGCGGGCCGAGCACCCAGGTGGTCCCGAGGCGGGCGGCGGTCCGGTTCACCCTGTCCACGTACGTCGCGTACAGACCACCCGACATCGTGGCCGTGCTGAAATCGCGGAACTGCTGCTCGGCGCCACCCGGCGTGCGCGGCTGCACGCTCCTCTCGTTCCAGAGTCCGTACAGGGACGCCTCCAGCAGGCCGGCGCTGCCCAGGACCTGCGTGAGCCCGGCCAGTGCCGTCACACCTCCGGTGCGGCGCTCCGAGAGCCACGAGTCCGGCGTGAGGGGCTGGAGGCCGGCGTTGAAGCCACCCGGGGCATCGACGGTCTCGCGGTCGGCGGGGTCCCCGAACACCGTCGCATGCAGGCTCGTCCCGGAACCCGCTCGCCAGGTCAGCTTTCCGGCGAACCGATGTCGGACGTCCTGGTCCTCGTACCAGTCGAGTCCGGGAATCTCCACGTTCTCGCTTGATACGAGCGGATTGTAGGCCACGAAGTACCACAACCGGTCCCTGAGGATCGGCCCCTCGAGGGTCGCGCCGACGTCCCAGCGCGCGATGTCCGAGCGGTTCAGCTCCAGTCCCGTGGATCGCGGTGAGCCGGCGAACTGGTCGCTGGCGTAGTACCCGAACACGCTCGCACGCGTCTCATCGCCGCCCGAATAGGTCACCACGTTCACGATGCCGCCGAGAGAGCTCTTGAACTCCGCCTCGTAGCCCCCGGTCTTCACCTCTACCTCGCGGATGAAGTTGTAGGGAAGCTCGATCGCTTCGAAGCCGCGCATCGGATCGGTGACGTCCGCGCCTTCCACGAAGTACCGGTTCTCCATCCCCGTCGCGCCTGCCATGGATCGTTCGTCGCCGAGGTAGCTCGTGTTTGCCTGCGGCAGGAGGTCGAGCATTGCGAGGTAGTCGCGGCTCACGGGAAGGTCGTCGTACAGCTCCGGCGTCAGGTTCACGCCGCCCGCACTGGAGACGGGATCGATGAGGGTCCGCCGGCCACTGGCCTCGATCGGCACGAGCGGCACCGGCATTTCCGTGAGAACGACGGCGCCGAGAGTGGTGGTCCGTCCCAGTCGCAGGACTACGTCCGTCAGGACCACCTCGCGGTAACCGATTCTCGTGACGCTCACCTCGTACGGACCAACCGGTAGCGCCGGAGCGAGAAACGATCCGTCGCTTCCCGAGGCTGCAATCCGCTCTCCCTGCACGGCAGGGCCCCGCACCGTGACCGCCGCGGAGGCGATCGGAGATCCGGTGGAGTCGACGATGATCCCGCTCAGGCTGCCTCTCGTGTCCTGTGCCAGGCAGGCCAGGGGGGACGCCAACACCAGCAGGAGTGCGAGGCGGGACGCTCGCATCGAGGTCTCCTTCTCGAAGTGCTACTCGATCGGCTGGCAGCTCTGCCGGTCGCCGATTCGGCGACATCGCACTCCCATCCGGGCCACCAGTGGTGCGTAGCGCGGATCGTCGCGCAGCGGCTCGAACAGGGGGTGAGACGACAGGCGCCGGACGTGCCCCTTCTCGTCCATCGCCCCCTTCAGGATCTCGAACGCCCGGTCCAGGTCGCCGACCGCGGCGTACAATCCGGCGCGCGGCTCGCTGGTGGAGCGGTAGAAGCCGGCGAACAGCACGGCGGGGTCCTCCTTCTCGAGCGCAGCGACGAGTCGTCTCGCCTCCGACACCCGTCCCATTCGTGCGAGCAGGAGAGCCTCGGGAACGCGAGCGTACGGATGTCCACCCGTGGTTCCCCGCAGGAGCTCCAGGGCCTGTTCTGCAGCCTCGAACTCACCGGCCTCAAGCCGGGAGAGGAAGAGCAGGTCGAGGACCCGGTTCGAAGAGTCGCCGGCCGCGATCGTCTGCTCCGCCAGCCGGGTGGAGCGGGAGTAGTCGCGGCACAGGTACGGCCTCGAGATCGCCGTGGAGGATCCGAGGGTCCGCTCGACGGGAGGAAGCGCGGCATACGGCTCGATTACCTCCCAGGCCTCCTCGCACCGACCCAGGTCCGCGAGCAGGGCGGAGAGATCGGCGCGGCTGAGCACCGTCCAGGTAGCCTCGTAAGGCAGTTCCAGCACCCGCCGGTACGCATCGGCCGCGCCATTCCAGTCCCAGTGGCTCCACAGGATCGTCGCGTCCGTGTGCCAGGCGGCGGTGAGTGTCGAGTCGAGCTCGATGGCCTTCGCCGCTGCCCTCCGGGCTTCGGGAATCAACTCGCCCGCCGGCCCTTCGCCTCGTGTCGTGAGGAGCAGGTCGACGTAGCTGAGCAGCGCCCAGGCGCGTGCGTGGGCCGAGTCCTGCTCCAGGGCGCCGTGGAGAAAATGTCGGGCGCTGTCCAGCCGGTTCGTCTCCCAGGCGGCCCACGCCCGCTGGTAGTCCTGGTTCGCCTCGAAAGCGAGGCGGCTCGCCCTCGCATCGGACTGCCCCCACCACATTCCTGCCACGGCTACGATCGCGACGCCAACTGTCAGCGGGACGGCGACACGCCGCCATGCTCGTCGCCGTCGATCTTGGCCATCGGCCGCGGGTAGTGCCGCCGGCACGCCGGGACCAGGGGCGGCAATCTCGCCGCGGGAATGGCCTGGTACGGCAGCCGGAGAGATCTCCCCGGCACGCACCCGCGCGATGAGCCGTTCCAGCTCGGCACCGGGCTGGACTCCATATTCGCTCGACAGCCGGTCTGCGAAGCCCGCATAGGTCTCGAGGGCGGCCGAGCGGCGTCCGTCCCTCCACAGAGCGGCGATGAGACCCACGGCCGCCGCCTCGCTGTCCGGCGCGATCTCGAGCGCACGCGACCAGTAGTTCCTGGCCTGGATCGGGTCGCTCTGCGTCTCCGCGGATCTCGCGAGCGCCAGCGCAGCGGCAAGGGCCTCCGAGCGCAGCGCACTCCGCTCCGTCTCGAGCCAGCGCTCGAACTCGGGGCCATCGAGATGGAAGCCCGGAAGCAGGTCCCCGGTGTATCGCTCCAGCGCGGATGCAGAATCCCCGGACGCGAGGAGACGACGGAACTCGCGCGCATCGCAGGTGAGTCGGCCCTCGTCCACTCCGATCTCGTCCCGGCCCCGCCCGACCACCACGTCGCTGCCCAGGGCTCGCCGCAGGACGTACAGGGCCTGGCTGAGCGCCGCCCGGGCGTGTTCCTCGTCCGCTTCTGGCCAGAAGAGCGGAAACAGCTGATCCCGGCGGAGGTAGGCGCTCGAGTCGGCGAGCGTCAGGTATACGAGGATCGCCAGGCGCTTGGGTCGGGAGAGGATGGAGTCGTACCCGTCGCGCTCCCCGTCGCGCAGGTCGATTCCTCCCAGGACCTGGAGTTCGAGCGACACGTCGACCGGCCTCCTGCAGGACAAGGGGGGCATCTCCGCACCCGAGACAGGTGCGCAACTGGCCGCGAGATCCTCGGTGATAGTCGAAGTATAGCCTGCATTCGGGCCCTTCGCATCCGCAGGTGACGCCGGACGCGCCGCCGGTGAGAATCCGGTGATCCTCCGGTCAGGGTTGGGGCTCAGGCTGTGTGCGGAGCCGTAGCCGTCCGGTCGGCACCCCGGGGCTTCCTCCCCTTTGCCGGGGGGAAATCCCGGGCCCGGCCGGGCGATCGACACCCCGGCAAAGGAGGAGTCCCATGCGTGCCCGCATCCCGTTCGTCATGTGCCTCGCCGCGCTGCTCGCGGTGGCATGCCAGGACACGCCCGTCGAGCCGGTTGCGACGCCCGTCGCGACCGCACCCGAATTCAACTTCATGAACGGTCCGGAGGAAGCAGGTGTCGTGGTCCGGTACGAGGAGACCTATTCCCTCTTCACGTTCTTCCCGGAAACGCCGGCCGGCGAGCCGTGGATCGTCTGGTTCGGCATCGAAGGGGACGACCCGCGGCTGTGCGGCGGCGATCCCACGAGCTCGCCCTGGGACGTGCACGAAGTGGCATCGAAGCAGGGCCAGGAGATCATCGTGAACCAGATGAACAAGGAGGCCGGCGTCACCTTCTTCCGGTTCTCCGAGTTCTTCCCGAACTGGTTGATCGGCGGACCCGGATACGCCTTCTGCAATACGACTGCGATCGGCGGCGGGCTGGCCCATGGAAAGTACAACGTTACTCCCGCCGGGACGTTTCACCGCTTCCACGGAACGATCGACTGGATGGACGAGACCTACAGGATCAAGTTCGAGCTGATGTTCGAGGACGAGTTCGGCGTCGGTCTTCCGGTCAAGGAAACGAGCCGGATCTGGTAGCGGGATTCGGATCGTTCTCCCATCGGTTCCAGACGGGAGACTCAGGACGGCCCGGTCCTGACCCCGAGGGGCCGCGGGTCACGGACCGGGATCGCGGGGCGGCTTCTGCGGAGGCCGTCCCGCATTTCGTGCGAACCCCTCGCCCGCCATTGTTGTATCTTTCCATCATCGAATCGGGACGCGCCCACAGCCACCCCCGTTGGAGCGACCGAGATGCACCGATGCTTCCCATACCGGAACGGCGGCTTTCTGGCCGTTCCGGCGGCGATGCTCCTTCCACCGACGCCGGTGGTACCACTCTTGGGGGCAGGTCAGTGTCAGCCACAGTGCCCTGTCACTGTTTCTGTCACTGATGGCACACAGTGAAAAAGCGGCTCTGCCGTACCTGCCGACAGAGCCTCTTCTCACCTCAGTCGGGGCGCCGGGATCTGTCGTCGTTCCGTCCTTGGGCGAAGCCCATGGACGCACCCGGGACCTCCTGCCGTCGAGCCGCAGGCGAGACCCTGAGCAGGCGCAGCCTGCGAAGCACCCCATGCCGATTCGGTGCCCTGATACGCGTTGACCGGCGCTGGTTTCAGCGGAAGCTCGGGTAGCTAACGCTGGTCAGCAGCAGCCCGCGCTGGCAGGCGTTGGCACTGACGCTGACACTGGTCGGTCGCTCCAGGAATCCTGTCTGTGTCGAATCCACCGGAATCGAGAATTCTCAGAGCTGTGAGAGCATGTGTGATCACGAGCCAATGCGCCCACACCGCGTCTTCGCTCTCCATCTTGAATGCGAGTCCTATCTCACTCTTGAGGCAGCGATGACCGTCCCGATCGGAATTGTCCGCGATTGAAGTTCTCGACCAGAAACAGCTCGACCGAAGATTCGTCCAGCATGCAAACGAACTCGTGACCATCAATATCGGGCCGAGGATGGCACCCGTGCAGGTTTTCGGGAAGTGTCATGAGATGACTCTTCTCGCCTCCGAGAGGCCAGACGAAGAGGTCGCGTTCTGACTGCCAGTAGAGCGCTTTCCCGTCCTGCGTCCAGCCGACCGGTCCCTCGTCTGGATTGATGGGCGTCAGAGGTGTCTGCAGGCCATTCGGGTTCGAAATGAGCCACCACCACTCGCCCAGCGGCTCCGGACCCGTGAAGCGGGTCCAGCTCATCAGCAGCCTGTCCGCGCCGGGGGATGCGTGGGGCAGCCCGATGAAACCGGTGATCTCGAGACTATCGCGCAGTGTCTCTCCTGCAGACTGCCACCTCTCGAGGCGGGCGTTGGGCACCAGCAGCCGGCGCGCCGACTTCACGACGAACGTGCTCGTTGGCACCGCGCCCTCGGCAGCGTCCACAGGTCGCCAGGTCTGACCCGACCACTGTCCGTACTCGAGCTCCAGATCGGTGAGGACTTCCACCTCGAGATCTGTCCGACGATACACGAGGTCCGCTCCTACCCAGGTCATTCCCCAGGCCACCAGGGGGGCCACACCGAGTATCGGACCCGAGCTTCTCCCATCGGCTGCAGCAAGCCAGATGCGAACCGTGTCCTGCCATGGCGAGAAATAGGCGACGAATCGACCGTCCGGCGACCATACCCCTCCGTAAACGTTGCCCGTCCGTGTCATTCGTTGCGGCTCGCCCCCCGCGACCGGGGTCTTGAACAGATCGCTTCCGCCTTCGACCTCTCGTGGGTGTATGATCCAGGCACCATCCGGCGAAAGGTCGAATCCCTTGGCTCTGCGCGGAGCGTCCCAGGTGAAGGGCGCCCAGCCTTCGCCTGAAATCGGGTCGATGATCGGGACGACGGCAGCCTCGCGTGTGTCCGGATCCGGGTCGGGTACCACCCGGACGAACCTGTACCTGTTGTCTTCGCGCGCGACTACCGCAGTCCGTCCATCGGAACTCATGCTGAACCAGTCCACGGGATCTCGATCGAAGTAGGGGACAGACTGAGGTGGACCTTCCGGTTCGGCCGACGGCGAGAGCGGCTGACGCATGACCTTGAGTGAACCGTGGGTCCAGTCCGGCCCTCTCTCGTACGCCCCGGTGCGCGTGTAGAAGAGCGTCCGGCCCTCGTCGGACCACCAGACGGGCCACAGGCCCCCATCGGTGGCAATGGTCGTCTGACTCGTTCCGTCGATTTCTATCGCTTTCAGCTCGAGTGCCTTGCCGGTAACGGTCGTGACGAGGATTCGGTCTCCGTGAGGCGACCAGGCCTGCGGAAGCATGACGTCATACTCTCCTCCGACCAGTACGGAATCACCCCGGTCGAACTCGCAGGAACCTGTGGGGAGCACCCGCATGTCCCTGCGTTGGGGGTTGGCGAAGGCCATTCGTGAGCCGTCCGGCGACAGAAGCAGGGACTTTCCATCGTATGGATACTGATCGTTCAGGTCCGGGCAGTCCGTGAGGAAGGTGACCCCTCCGCCATGACGTGACACGACATAGCGCCCCCATTGACCGCCGATCGCGCCCAGGAAATGCACATGATCGCCCGATGGAGTCCACAGCACCCAGCTGCAGGCGGTTCCCACGGCAAGGACTTCGTGCCTGCGGTCGACTGAAGACAGATCGGCGAGCCACAAGCGATGAACGCCGTCCTCGTCGCTCGAGCAGTAGGCCAGGTGCTCGCCGTCCGGCGCGATCGCGAAGGCCCCGGCTCCGAATTGAAGCCGATAGCCGACGCGACCTTCGAGCTCAAGCTTCGTTTCTGCCGGACCGGCACCTGCTACCACGATCCCGTCATGCCCCGCGCCTGCCGTCCGACTGGCCGCCTGCCGCACCTCCAGCCAGACACCAACCGCCACCGTCGCAACGGCCCCCGCGAGCAGCGCCCACCGCCATCGCCGCCACCTTGGACCGAACGCGGCCTCCGGCGCCTCGCCCCCCAGCACGTGCGCCAGCTCCGCACGCGCCACCGGCGTCGCCTCCATCGTCGCCGTCAGCAGCGCCCGCCCGAACGCTTCCGGGCTTTCCCACCGGTCCGCCGGCCGCTTCGCCAACGCCTTTGCCACCACCTGGTCCAGCAGCGGCGGCACCGTCTCCCGCTGCGGGTGGATCGGCACCGGAGTCTCCGTGAGGCGTCTGGCCTGCACCGCCTGCGGCGTCGGGGCCGACAGCGGCACCTCCCCCGTCAGCATCTCGTACAGCACGCAGCCCAGCGAGTAGACATCGGTTCTGCCGTCCAGCGTCTCCGCCCCGGTCGCCTGCTCCGGGCTCGCGTACAACGGTGTGCCCACTCCCAGCCCCGTCCCCGTCATCCGCCCCTGTTGCGCCGCCGTCACCGCCCGCGCGATCCCGAAGTCCGCCACCACCGCGTGCTTCCCCGACAACAGCACGTTCCCCGGCTTCACGTCCCGGTGCACCACCCCGCGCTCGTGCGCGTGCTGCAGCCCGTCGGCCACTTCCACCGCGATCCGCACCGCCTCCTCCACCGGGAGCTCCCCCTCCCGGTCCAGGCGCTCCCGGAGGCTCTCCCCCTCTACGTACGGCATCACGTAGTACGGAAGCCCGTCCGCTTCGCCGGAGTCGATCAGGGAGAGGATGTGCGGGTGTGTCAGTCCCGCGGCGATCTGGATCTCGTTCAGGAACCGGTCGGCCCCCAGGGAGGCCGTCAGCTCCGGGTGCAGGACCTTGATCGCCACCTTGCGGTGGTGCTTGAGGTCCTCAGCCAGGAATACCGTGGCCATGCCACCCCGGCCGATCTCGGATTCGATCGCATAGCGGCCGGCGAGCGAATTCTTAAGACGCTCCAACAGGTCGGGCATGCATGCCTCCTGAGGAACGAAGGGGGGTGCGATCAATATAGGGGAGAGAGGGTTAGAGCGCCCGTCATTCAGGCCGACCCTGCCGTGACCGGAGCGCAGCCGGGCAGCGTGCGCTCTCCTGACCTCGAAGCAGGTGTGCAGGCTCGAACAGTCAGGGGATACCGGGCAGCAGTGACAGGATCGGTGCCGACCGGCAGAATGGAACGCACCGGTTTTCAAGACGGACTTGCCGCTATCCCCGAGAGTCCCTCTCCGTGCGTAGCTGTACCTGCAGGTCGAACCGCCGATACCGAACCGTCCGGCTGAGTCCGTCGAAGTCCCTGCAAGTACGGATAGGCGGGTTACAGTTCAGGTGCCACTCTCCGGTCAGTGCGCTCCGCCGGCCGGAGGGAATCGATCCGTTACGTCTCTCCACTTCCTCTGTCCCCGGATCGTATAGCCCAGCGTGTAGAGGCCTCCTCCCACGACACCGCCGATCGCAGCGGCCCGTCCCCAGTGCTCGTTGCACTCCGAATCGAAGCCGTATCTGACGGGTTCTAAGCAGAAGACCTGGCGGAAGAATTCGACTCCGAGACCCGCTGCTACCCCGAGTCCTGTCGTGAGAAGGAATCGGGGCAGGAACTTCGTCGGACCCTTCCACTCGATGCGCTCGGTGGCCAGCAGCTCGTAGGTCCGCTCGATTCCAGCCTGCATCAATACGATGTTCGCAGCGTCACGCCCGGCGTAGACGCCCATGGTCCAAGGAGCATCAGTGCCGTCGCGGACGCGGATCTCATCACCTCGGGGAACAGGCTGGGCGGTCAGAGGGGGGACGATCACAAGGACCAGGACGGCGAGGGAGCTACGCATCGTCTTCTCCAGTTCGGGTTGTCTGGAGCTTCGTGCACGGCACCCAAGCCGGAATCAAGCGTGTTGCTCGTCTTGACCGCCGAGGGCTGGAGTCCGCGCTTTGCCCGCGTAATCGAGAGGGATGAATAGGATACGAGGTTGACGCCCGCCTGGAGTTGAAGCGGTGAGGGCGTACTGTTTGCGCCTACCGGATCAGCGAAACCCTGAGACTCGCCTGCAGAAGGGTGTAACTGATCCGCCACCCCGGGGGACGCGTCTGGGGAGCACATCTGAGTCTCGCGCAGACGGACTTACTGTCCGGACGCCACCTCAACGAGCGTCAGCGACGGCAGCAGTACGCTGTCACTGTTTCTGTCACTGATGGCACAGTCGCAAAAAGCGGCTCTGCCGTAACTGCCGACAGAACCGCTTCTTACATCAGTCGGGGCGCCGGGATTTGTCGTCGTCACGTCCGTGGGCGAAGCCCATGGACGCACCCCGGACCTCTTGCCGTCGAGCCGCGTCAGCGGTGAGACCCTGAGCAGGCGCAGCCGGCGAAGTACCCCATGCCGATCCGGTGCGCTGACCAGCGCTCGCGGGCGCTGGTTGACGCGGGGATTCGAATGGCAGGCGCTGAACGTCAGCAGCTTGCAGCGGCGGGCGCTGTCACTGGCGCTGACACTGACCAGTCACTGCCATTCCTGTCCATACGGATCCGGAGGAAGCGTAAGCGCTCTGCGTCAGCAATGCATGCATTGTCATGAGCCGATTTCCGCCCACACGTTGCAGTCCTCCGTATTGAATGGAGGTGCCTTTTTCCTCGGAAGGCAACCGACTCTGCCAGGTCAAGGTTGGCCGCGGTTGAAGTTCTCGACGAGGAACAACTCGACCGAAGACTCGTCCAGCATGCACACGAACTCGTGACCATCCACTCCGGGTCGAGGGTGACACCCGTGCAAGCGGTCCGGAAGTGTCATGAGGAATCTCTTCTCATCGCCGAGAGGCCATACGAAGAGGTCGCGACCGGTCTGCCAGTAGAGGGCCTTACCGTCGTGCGTCCAGCCGACCGGTCCCTCATCTGAATTCAATGGCGTCAAGGGGGTCTGCAGGCCATCCGGGTTCGAAATCAGCCACCACCAGTCACCCAGCGGTTCCGGGCCCGTGAAACGGGCCCAAGGCAGCAGCATCCTGTCCGCGCTGGGGGATGCGTCGGGCATCCCCATGAAACCGGTGATGTCGAGGCTGTCGCGGAGAGCCTCTCCTGTAGGCTGCCACCTTTCAACTCGGGCGCGGAGTACCAGCGGATTGCGCGCCGAACTCACGACAAACGTGCTCGTTGGCGCGAAGCCGTCGACCGTGTCAACCGGTCGCCACTCTGTGCCCGACCATTGTCCGTACTCGAGCTCCAGATCAGTCAGCACTTCGACTTCGAGATCGGTCCGACGATACACCAGTTCCTCGCCCACCCAAGCCATCCCGTCGAGTCGCAGGGGAACGATGTCGAGTATGGGCCCCGAACCCCTTTCGTCGACTCGGGCTAGCCATATGCGAACCGTGTCTTTCCAAGGCGCGAAATAGGCGACGAACCGACCATCCGGGGACCAGATTCCACCGTACACGCTGGCCGTCCGTGTCAGTCGCTGTGGTTCGCCTCCCGCGACCGGTATTCTGAACAGATCGCTTCCTCCCTCGACTTCTTGAGGGTAGAGAATCCATGAACCGTCAGGCGAGATGTCGAAGCCCATGGCTCTGCGTTGAGAGTTCCACGTGAATGGTGCCCACCCTTCACCCGCTATGCGGGCAGTGAGCTCAGATACCGCGGGCTCGCGTGCGGCCGATTCCGGGTCGGGCACCACGCTGATGAACCTGTACCAGTTGTTCTCACGCGCGACCACAGCGCTTCGCCCGTCAGAACTGATGCTGTGCCAGTCAACCGGCTGCCGATCGAAGTAGGGTACCGGATCGGGTGCTCCTGCCGGTTCGGCCGACGGAGAGAGCAGCTGACGCATTACCTTCAGCGTGCCGCGGGTCCAGTCAGGTCCTCTCCCATATGCCCCGGAACGCGTGTAGTACAGTGTTCGACCCTCATCGGACCACCATACGGGCCACAGACCGCCATCGGTGCTGATGGACTTCTGATCGGTTCCGTCGATTCGTATCGTCTGCAACTCGGTTGATTTCCCGGTTACAGTCGTCAGCAGGAGACGGTCCCCGCGAGGCGACCAGGCCTGCGGCATCAGGACTTCATACTCCCCCCGGACGAGCACCGAGTCCCCGCGATCGAAGTCACACGAGTCGGTGGGGAGAAGCCGCATGTCCTTGCGTTGAGGGTTGGCGAAGGCCAGTTGGAAGCCATCCGGTGACGGCAGCAGGAACTTCGGGTCAAACGTGTACCGATCGTTCGGCGTCGGGCAGTCCGTGAGGAACGTGATCCCTCCACCATGACGCGACACCACATAGCGTCCCCATTGACCGCCGAGCGTGCCCAGGAAATGCACATGACCGCCCGAGGGAGTCCACATTACCCAGCTGCAGGAGGTTCCCACGGCGAGGACCTCGTGCTTGCTAGCGAGTGACGACAGATCGGCGAGCCACAATCGATGAATCCCTTCCTCGTCTCTCGAGCAGTAGGCCAGATGCTTGCCATTCGGCGCGATGGCGAACGACCCGGTTCCGAATTGAAGTCGGTAGCCAACGCGACCCTCGAGCTCCAGCTTTGTCTCGACGAAGCTTTCCCGTGCCCCCGACTCTGGCACGTCTCCCCGACCGGATGGGCTCTCGCCGATCGATCGAGTTCCGAACCACAGTCCGGCGATGGCCATACCGAGAACTGCAGCCCCTGTGAGCCAGACCTTGCGTCGTCCCAGCCCAGCACTCTCCGAGTTCTCAGCCGGCGCGCTGAAACCCGGTGGCGACGACCGCAGGTCAGCAGCAGTCGGCGTCGCGTCCATCGTCGCCGCCATCAGCGCTTGCCCGAACGCCTCCGCGCTCTCCCACCGGTCCGCAGGCCGCTTTGCCAGCGCCTTCGCCACCACCTGATCCAGCAGCGGCGGCACCGTCTCCCGCTGCGGGTGGATCGGCGCCGGTGTCTCCACCAGCCGCCGTGCCTGCACCGCCTGCGGCGTCGCCGCCGTCAGCGGCACCTCCCCCGCAAGCAGCTCGTACAGCACGCAGCCGAGAGAATAGACGTCCGTCCGCCCGTCCAGCGTCTCGGCCCCCGTCGCCTGCTCCGGGCTCGCATACAGCGGCGTGCCTACCCCAAGACCTGTCCCCGTCATCCGCCCTTCCTGCGCCGCCGTCACCGCCCGAGCGATCCCGAAGTCCGCGATCACTGCGTGCTTGCCCGACAGCAGGATGTTCCCCGGCTTGATGTCCCGGTGGATGACGCCCTGGTCATGCGCATGCTGCAGTCCGTCGGCCATCTCCACCGCGATCCGCACTGCCTCCTCGACCGGCAGCTCCCCTTCCCGCTCGAGACGTTCACGCAGCGACTCCCCCTCCACGTACGGCATCACGTAGTACAGCAACCCGTCCGCTTCGCCCGAGTCGAACAGCGCGAGGATGTGGGGGTAATTCAGCCCGGCGGCGATCTTGATCTCGCTAAGGAAGCGCTCGGCGGCGAGCGTGACGGCGAGCTCGGGGTGTAGGACCTTGATCGCCACCTTTCGGCGGTGCTTCAGGTCCTCGGCCAGGTAGACCGTGGCCATGCCGCCCCATCCGATCTCGGATTCGACCGCGTAGCGGTCCACGAGGGCGGACCTGAGACGTTCCAGGAGGTCGTGCATAGGCATTCCTCCAGGGGAACGAAGGGGGTGAGATCAATATAGGGAATACACCCTTAGGGCGCCTGTCGCCGAGCAAGGTTTCGGCCTGGTCGGAGACCCTTCGGCAACCTGTGATCCTCAGGCACGTGCACAGGTGGCAGACAGGACGTCCTTGTCACTGGTTCTGACACTGTTGGCATGAGGCAAGAGAACGGTCCGACAGACGCTTATTGCCGGACTGTCTCTCTTCAGTCGGGCCGCCTGGATGTGTCGACGTAACGTCAGCGGACGAAGCCCGCATACGCACCCGGGACCTCCTGCCGTCGAGCTGTAAGGCGAAACCCTGAGCGGGCGCAACCTGCCGCCGACGCTGGACATGAGCATGCCGGCTCGGTTTCCCTCGGTTCCGGTGTAGACGCAGTCCGCCGCGGAAGTTTCATCGACCCTGCCGGTCTTCCTGGCGTGAGAAGCGGTAGTGGCACACGAACCATTCCTGGCCATGCCTCATACCGAAGAGCTCGGCGCAGGCCATGAAGAAGATTCTCCAGCGCTGGATCCACTGCTGCACCGCCGCTTCGCCGTACACCGGGGCGAGCACCGCCCGGGCCTCGTCCCGCCGCGCATCGAGCAACTCGAGCCACGCGTTGGCGGTTTTTTCGTAGTGGCGACCGTCCCAGGTCCACTGCTGGTCCACGTGCAGGTCGCGCTGGAAACGCAGAGGCAGGTCTGCGCTGGGCATGATTCCGCCGGAGAAGAAGTGACGGCTCATCCAGTCGCCGGGGCCGTTGTCGACGAAGGCGTAGGGCGTGGAACGGTGGCAGAAGATGTGCATGAAGAACTGCCCGCCGGGACGCAGCCAGCGGTTGATCCGGCCGAATAGCTCGCCATAGTTGCGCATGTGTTCGAACATTTCGACCGAGACGGCGCGGTCGAAGCGATCTTCGATGTCGAAATCGTTCATGTCGGCGGTGAACACGCGGATGTTGCCGAAGCCGCGGGCTCTCGCTTGGGCCTCAATGAAACGTCGCTGACCCGCCGAATTGCTTACGGAGGTGACCGAGCTGTTCGGGTAGTGGCTCGCGATCCAGAGCGAGAGGGAGCCCCAGCCGCAACCGAGGTCGAGCACCTCCATGCCGTCCTGGATACCGGCGCGCTCGCAGCTGATCGCGAGGCTTCGTGCTTCCGCCTCGTCGAGGTTGGACGTCGATTCGTCCCAGTAGCAACAACTGTACTTGCGGTGCTCGCCCAGCACCGTGTCGAAGAAGGCCGCGGGCACCTCATAGTGCTGCTCGTTGGCGAGTTCGGGGACCGGCGCGACTTCGGCTTCGTTCATCGCCGCCACGAAGTCATTCTTGGCATCGGAAGATGCCTGCAGGTCATCGGCCTGGATTTCCTCGAGGCGCTGGCGGCACAGGCGGCGAATTCCGGCCCGGATGGCGCGATCGGGCACCAGGCCCCTCTCCGCCCAGCCGATCACGCGGCTGCCGCGCGCCCCGTTTCCGTTCATCGGTTCCACCTCTGCATCCATAGTGTTCTCCGCGAGTGCGCCAGTCATCGCTTCCCTCGCGTTGAGCCGGGCAGTCTCATCGCGTCCCTTCCGGCTTGTCCTTCTGCGCGTCTGCCACGGCGTCAGCTGGACCGCCGCCATCGATCTGTCACTATTGGCGCCTCGCAAAAGACGGCCCTCCCGATACTGTCGACAGAGCCGTTTCTTTCTTCAGTCGGGGCGCGGTGATTTGTCGTCGTGACGTCCGTGGGCGAAGCCCAGGGACGCACCCCGGACCTCCTGCCGTCGAGCCCTGAGCAGGCGCAGCCTGCGAATCACCCCATTCGCCTAGCGGTGCATGCACTCACTTCCATACAGATGCATTCACACGCATTCTGGCGATTTCACCCTCACCCAGTTGCGCTCACCTCGGCCGCAGCCGCGGGGACCTTTCCCCCGGCTGTCGATGGCCTTCGGGTCTTCATGTGCGGAACGGCGTCGCCGATGCCCACGAAGGGTCGTGCCCAGGCGTGCGTGTCCGTGATCGCGGGCGATCGTATGTTCGTCGTTGACGCGGGTGCCGGCTCGGCGAGGGTGGCTGCGGTGGGGTCGTGCGCCCCCGGTCGCGGTGCGCTTCGTGGGCCGGCTCGACGCGCTCGACGCCTCGGAACAGTTCGTTGGCAGCGACGGTACGCCCATCGGCAGCCATCTCGACCACCCGGGGAGACCATGATCGATTTCATAGCCTGCGTACTACTCGCTGCTTCGATTCAGACTGCGCCCGACACGCTCGTGGGCCAGTACGCGCTGCATCCCGAAGCGGGGGATGACCCCGCTGCGATCGCCGAGCAGGCGACCCGCGATGTCGGATGGCTGAAACGCAGCCGCATGCG
>JAMJQV010000180.1 GCA_023554435.1 Gemmatimonadota bacterium
CACTGGAACTTCAGCGCATGACAGCGCGGACACGTTCTCTTGCATGCCTGCTCGGCATCCCGATACTGCTCTTTGGAAGCGCCGCAGGGGCTCGGGCCCAGGACGATGGATCCGAGCTCAGCCTGTTCAGACCGTACGGCGATTTTCGGCTCCGTCTCGAGCAAGACTGGGACTCCCGAAAAGGGGATGGGACCGAACACGATGACCGGCTGAGGCTGCGTTTCCGAATTCGCCTGGGCCTCGACCTGAACATCAGCGAGCATTGGCGTGCGCGCGTTCAGCTCCGGAGCGGCCCCCACGACTCCCAGCAGTCACCCCACATCACGATCTACGATTTCGACGGTGGCCCCAACGGACCCTATCAGTTCAACTTCGACTACTGGTACCTCAGCTTCCGGACCGGCGGCCTGGAGGTCTGGGCGGGCCGGAACCAGCTCTCCTCCTGGCACCAGGACGATCTCTTCCTGTTCGACAACGTCACGTTCGCGGGCGTAGGAGGGTCGTACAATCATCCGCTGGCGGGCGGCGAGTTGACGTGGCACGCCAACTATGTCGCGCTGCCGGTCGGCATGCGGAACTTCTCGGGCACCGGCCTGATCGCCCAGGCGGAGTTCTCGCGTGAGTTCTCGTCCACGGGATTCAGTGTTGCGGCCACCTACTTCGGCAGCCGGGCGGATCCCGATGATCCGGCCGGCGAGCCACTGCTGACCGAGAACAACACGCGTGACTACGATGTGCTCAACCTGCAACTCCAGCACCGCTCCACCGTTCTTGGACGTCCCCTGCGGCTGGGAGCCGAATACGGCCGTAACGTCCGGGACTACAGCCAGGCACCGGCAGGCAGTTTCAGCGAGTTTCATCAGAACCATGTCGACGGCTGGGTCCTGGAGGCGCTCTGGGGCCGCAGCGGCGACGCGGGTGACCTTCTCGTCGGATACTACTACTCGCACATGGAGGCGTTGTCGGCCAACAGTTCCTACATACAGGACGACTGGGCTCGCTGGGGCACGTCTACACAGGCACGACTCACGAACATGAAAGGCAGTGAATTCAGGGTTCTGTTCACGATCACGCCCAATCAGAACATCTTCGCCAGGCTGTTCCTCGTCGATGCGATCGATCTGCTGCAACCCGGCGACGTCGCTCTGGAGGATGGAAAGCGCTTCCGGATCGAGTACAACATCTCGTTCTAGAGGATGGCCGTTTCGAGATCGGCTCGAGTTGGCGCATCAGGTCCGACTCCCCGCGCCCGTTTGCTTCCAACCTATACGGTCCTTGAGATTGGACGACTCCGATAGCATCTCGCGCTGCCAATTGACCCAAGAGGAGATTCGCCATGGATACCTGGGTGCAGTGGATGAACCAGCCGGGAATCGCCGGTTGGATCATGGATATTCTCGTCCTGCCGGCGATCGCCATCCTGCTGATATTCGGCGTCCGGGCATTCCTGCTTCGCTTCACCCTTCGAGGGGAGAGGTTCGAGGGCTACCAGAAGGTGCGGCGGCAGACGACCAAGATCATCGCCATTCTGGCCAGCCTGGCTGCCGTCACCATGATCTGGCGGTTCAGGCTGGACAACATGGCCGGACGCACGACCGCCTCCACGGAGCGGCGAGAGGTGATCGTCGATTGGATGGGGGGCACGGTCAATGCCCTGATCGCCACGGTGGTTCTCCTCTTCCTTCTGCTCCTCATCAGCAGGGGCTATCGGGTGGCCGTGGCCCGGCTCGACGCGTGGAAGGAGGCACGAACCGGCGTGAAGGTCCAGGGGACGACCCTGATCCGCCCGTCACAGGTCCGACAGTTCATCCTTCTGGGCATCAAGGCGGTGCGGTTTGTACTTACGGTGGCTCTGTTCTACGCATACGTGCCACTGATTCTGAGCTTCATCCCGGCCACGCGACCGCTCGCCGGCCAGGTGATGCCAGTGGTGGTCGGCCCGGTACGCGATCTGGGTGTCGCGTTCCTCCGTTACCTGCCGCGCCTCGTCTCCATGATCCTGATCATCATCGTCATCCGCTACTTTCTCCGCCTGCTCACCTTCCTGATGCAGGCCGTCGGTCGCGGGGCGATTCACATACCGGGCTTCGACCCGGAGTGGGCCGACCAGACGGCAAGGCTCGCGAAGATCGTGGTGATCCTGGGTTCGCTGATGCTCCTGTACCCCTTCCTCCCGGGGGCCGGGAGCGACGTGTTCAAGGGCTTCTCGTTGTTCGTGGGGGCCCTGTTCACACTCGGCGCGAGTTCGTCCGTCAGCAATCTGATCTCGGGTATCATCCTCACCTACACCCGCTCGTTTCGCATCGACGATCGGATCCACGTCGGTGGGACGACGGGCGACGTCATCACGCGGGGCCTCTTCGTCACGCGCTTGCGGACCATCTACAACGAAGAGGTCACGGTTCCCAATGACCTGGCGCTGCGGGGCCGCGTGGTAAACTACTCGGCTGCAGCCAGGACCGGCGGTCTTGCCCTCAGGGTCTCCGCCGGTATCGGCTACGACGTGGACTGGCGCCAGGTACACGAGCTGATGAAAGGGGCGGCAAGCGATACGGAACATGTACTCGGTGACCCCGAACCCATGGTCCTTCAGGAGACTCTGGGCGACTTCGCCGTATCCTACGAGCTGCTGGCATGGACGGACGAGCCGAAGCTCTCGATCCGCACCGCCTCCGCCCTGCGGCAGAACGTGATCGACAGGTTCAACGAGGCGGGCGTCGAGATCATGACGCCGGTCGTCAACGCGGTCCGCAATTCCCCGGAGCCGGCGATACCCCCGAGCCACGTTTCAGAACCGACGCCGCCGGCCCTGCGCTTCCTGGGGCTGCAAGGAGGTACCGCGTGACTACTCGCCTTTGGTGTGGCGTCCTCACGCTGCTGGTGGCCGGAGCTTCCCTCGTCGCCGTGACGCCCGCCACCGCTCAGGACGCCCACTACTGGACCCTCCAGTATGGCCCCCGTTCTGCGCTCCTCGGCGGCGCCGTCATCGGAAGCGTGGACGACGTCAGCGCCACCTACTACAACCCCGGCGCGATCGCCCTGGCCTCCGACCTCGCGTTCGCCGTCAGCACTGATGTCTTCGAGTACGCCGCCATCACGCTGGAGGACGGCGGCGGCGAGGGCGTCGATCTGGGCACGACCAAGTCGGGACTCCGCCCCTCAATGGTCGCGGGAACCATCTCGCGTGACCTGTTCGGTGGAAGCGGCATCCTGGCGTATTCCGCGTTGACCCGGAGCCGCGGTACCCAGGACCTGGCTGGGATCGTGTTACTCGCGACCGAGGATCTCCCGCCGGACGCCGGGCTGTCTGATGCGGTCGGCAGCCTTGAATTCAACGGCCAATACAACGATTTCTGGGGCGGACTCACCTATGCACAGGATCTAGGCGAGCACTTCGGACTCGGTGTGACGTGGTACGGGGCCATCCGCAGTCAGCGCCGTGACCAGAAGTCCAGCGCGGCCCTCGTCAGCGACGAAGGCTCCGGTGTGTCTGAGGTCGACAACTCGGGCGGCAAATACACGGCGCTTCGCACGCTGTTCAAGCTCGGCGCCTCGTTCAAGGCCGGGGCCGTCACCGGCGGTGCGACGTTGACGACGCCGAGCATCCACATCTCGGGAGGCGGCGAGCTGGATGTGTTCCGGTCCACGATCGGAGCGGACACGACCGCTCTGCTGGCCGCCGTCCAGACCGATCTTCCGGCCGAGTACAGGAGCCCTCTGTCGATTGGCGCCGGCGCTGCCTGGCGCATCGGGGCCGCCCGCCTCCACGGCAGTCTTGAGTGGTTCGACAGTGTGGATCCCTACGTGGTGATTCAGGGAACCGAGATCCAGGCGCAGGTACCGGGAACGGAAACGCTGGTACTGAATGCGGTGCACGAACAGGCGTCGGTCACGAACTGGGGGCTCGGCCTGGAGTATGCCCTCAACGAGAAGACCAGCGGCTATATCTCCTTCTACACCGATGACAGCAACCTGGATGATGAGATCGAGCGGGCCGGTCTCTCCGCTCTGCCCATCGACATCAGGACGGTGACCGTGGGGATGGACTTCGTCCTCCGGTCGGCGCTCATCACCCTTGGAGTCGGGTACGGCTGGGGCAGCGAGCTCGATCAGACGCTCACGGACGTGTTGAGGCAGGAGGACGAGGACTTCGAGGCGACCTACGTGTACCGCGGCATCAAGCTGCTGTTCGGCTTCGAGGTCGGGCTGGGGTGAGACGGCGGCGCGGACCGGCTACACACTCGCGAACGCTTCTTCCACGATCCGCTCCTGCGCCGCCGTGTGGGCCGCGGCATAGCCTTCCGCGGGACTCGCCGAGGCCGGCCGGCCAACAAATCGCACCTCGATTCCGTCGCCTGCCAGTGCTCGCAGCTGGGGGGCGGTAGTCGGCCAGGCACCCATGTTCTCCGGCTCTTCCTGGACCCACACGATCTCCTCAAGCGCGGGGTACCGGCCGATGAGGCCCGCGATCTCGTCGCCCGGGAACGGATAGAGCATCTCCACCCGAGCCAGATCGACCGTCAAAGCGGACTCCCACCCGTCCGCGCCGGTGAGATCGTAGTAGATCTTCCCCGAGCACAGGAGCAGCCGGCGCACCGCAGAGGGACTCCTTCCGGCGCCGGTAGCCGGGAGCAGGGGCTCGAATCCGCTCGCAAGGTCGCTGATTCCTGATCGTGCGCGCGGATGCCTGAGCAGGCTCTTCGGTGTCATCACCACCAGAGGCCGCCGTGCAGGTCGCAATGCCTGCAGCCTCAAGAGGTGGAAATACTGAGCCGGAGTCGTGCAGTTCGCCACTCGAATGTTGTCCTGGGCGGCCAGTTCCAGAAATCGCTCCAGCCGGGCGCTCGAGTGCTCCGGCCCTTGCCCCTCGTAACCGTGCGGAAGCAGGAGTACCAGCCGTGACTCCTGCCCCCATTTGGATCGACCCGCCACGATGAACTGGTCGATGATCGCCTGCGCCACGTTGGCGAAGTCGCCGAACTGTGCCTCCCACAGCACCAGCGAGTCCGCGGCTGTGGTCGCGTAGCCGTACTCGAATCCCAGCACGGCAGCCTCTGAAAGCGAGCTGTTCCACACCTGGAACTGGGCCTGTCCCTCGCCGAGGTGCTTGAGCGGCGTCCATTCGCGCCCGGTCTCCGAATCGTGCAGCACTGCGTGTCGCTGGCTGAACGTGCCGCGCTCCGAGTCCTCCCCGCTCAGCCGGACCGGCACCCCCTCGGTCAGGAGGCCGGCAAACGCGAGAGCTTCGGCATGCGCCCAGTCGATGCTGTCCTCGAGCGAATCCCGACGTCTCTCCAGCTGGCGCGCGAGCTTGGGGTTCGGCTTGAATGCGTCGGGCCAGGCATGTACCGCGTCGTTGAGTTCTGTGGCGCGGGCCCCGTCGATTGCCGTGGACACCTCGCGCCAGTTCGTCTCTTCGGTCAGCGTGTCGTAGCCGCGAGGGCGCTCCCGCTCGACCTCCATACCGATCCCGAGCGTCGACCCGGCGGTGGGGGCCCCGATGTCCGGGTCGTCATCCGAGTCGTCGTCCTCCCCCGCAACGGCCTGCCTGGCCTCGCTGAGGCGCTCGTTGATCGCGGCGGCCATCTCGTCCGCCTCCGCACGCTCGATCACCCCTTCCTCGACCAGTCGATCGACCCACAGAGACCTGACCGTAGGGTGCTTCCTGATCTTCCGGTACATGATCGGCTGAGTGTAGGCCGGCTCGTCGCCCTCGTTGTGGCCGTACCGGCGATAGCCCACCAGGTCGACCACCACGTCCTCGGAGAACTCGAGGTGGAAATCGATCGCCAGCTGGATCGCCGACAGGCAGGCTTCGGGATCGTCCGCGTTGACGTGCACGATCGGCATCCGGAACGCGAGCGCGATGTCGCTGGCGTACCGACTGGATCGGCAGTCGCGCGGATCCGTCGTGAACCCGAGCTGGTTGTTGGCCACGATGTGGATCGTGCCGCCATTCTCATAGCCGGGAAGCCGTGAGAGGTTCAGCGTCTCGGGGACGATCCCCTGCCCCATGAATGCCGAGTCCCCGTGCACGAGGATCGGAAGCACCGACGTACCGAAAGCATCGAGGGCGCTCTCGTCTTCGTCGGACATCAGGAGGCCGCTCTCGCGCGCCATCAGCTCCCTTTCGGCCCTGGCCATTCCCTGGACTACCGGATTCACGTGCTCCAGGTGGCTCGGGTTGGGCGCCAGGGAGATCTCGAGTTCTCCCACCTGCGAGCGCACCAGTTCCCGGGCACCCACGTGATACTTCACATCTCCCGATCCGGCTTCCGCGACCCGGCCCTGCATCCCCTTGGCCGTCTGGCCTTCGAACTCCGCCAGCATGGCCTCGTAGGAGAAGCCGATGATGTGGGCCAGCACGTTGAGGCGGCCCCGGTGGGCCATGCCAATGAAGTACTTCCGGGTCCCCCCCAGTGCCGTGCGCCGGATGACGCGTCGAATCATGGGGATCATCATGTCGAGGCCCTCGATCGAGAACCGCTTCTGACCCAGGTACGAGCGCTGCAGGAAGTTCTCGAAACCCTCGACTTCGGTAAGGATGCGCAGCAGGTGGACCTTCCCGCCCTCGTCCACCGGATTCATGTGCTGGCCGGACTCGATGTAGTTCACCAGCCAGTTCCACTTGGCGGCGTCCTCCATGTGGTCCAGCTCGTAGCCGATCCGTCCGGCGTAGATCTCCCGCAGGCGCTCTACGGCGTCCCGGGCCGTCTCGCCGAGGGCCGCGAGGCCGACGGCCGAGGCAGGGATCGTCTCGAGGTCCGCCCACGTGATGCCGTGAAACTCGGGCTCGATCGAGGGATGTCCGGTGCGCGGGGTGCCCAGCGGGTCAATCTGGACGTTCAGGTGACCCTGCGTACGGAGAGCCTCGACGAGCGAGCCGGCGGCAGCGGCGATCCGGAGCTGTTCGGGTGCGGCCTGCTTGACGTGCGCCGGCGAAGGAGTGGTGGCCACGCGTGCGGGGGCCTCAGCCGGGGTCGCGATGCCGGCTCCCTCGACCAGGTCGGCCAGCGAAGGCGGCACGATGCCCCGCTCTCGCAGGGAGCGCTCGTACAGCTCCTCGGCCAGGCCGGCGTTGTATCCGTCCGCGCGGAGGTGATCCCCTGCCCTGTCTTCGTCGCTCAAGTCACCGTCCAGAACTCCAGGGTTCGGCTGCCGGGCGCACATCTTCGGCGCGCTCCGGCCTGCGGGCACTCCAAGCTATTCGATGCGTGGGAGGGCACAAGGTAGCGGAGAATCGGTTGATCCCAGTCGTCCTTGAGCCTTACCGAGAGGCCGTCCGCGATCCACCTCAGAACCCGGTCGGCGTCCGCCACACGATATGGTGCTCCGTGTCGGCGATCATCACCAGGCCGAACGGCGACGTGGCGACCCCGAGCGGGGACCACAGGCCCGCGACGCCCGCGTCGATCAGGTTGCCGGCGAAATCGGTGTCTCCGCTGCCGGCGAACGTATTGATCAGGGGTGAGAGCAGGCTCACGATTCGGACCCGGTTGTTGGAGCGATCCGCAACGTACAGGCTGCGTCCGTCGGCCGCGGCCGCGACATCGCGCGGGTCGGAGAGGGCCGCGGACAGCGGATCTCCGCCGTCACCGGAGAACCCGGCGGTCCCGGTCCCGGCGATCGTCGTGATGATCCCGGTCGCGAGGTCGACGGCGCGAACCCGGTGGTTGCCGGCGTCCGCGACGTACAACACGCCGCCGGCGATGTCGATTCCGGCCGGGAAGTAGATCAGCGCATCCGCAGCCGACCCGCCGTCACCGCCATAGCCCGCTTCGCCAGTCCCTGCCACGGTCGCCAGAGTGCCGTCCGGCAGAATCGTCCGGATGCGGTGCGACCTTCCCTCGGCGAAGTACACGCGACCGTTGTCATCGACCGCCACGCCCCGGGGACTGCGGATCGGTGATTCCGCTGCGATCGCACCGTCGGGTGTCGTCTCCGACTCTCCCGTGCCGGCCAGCAGGACCCGGGCTCCTGTCACCGCATCGAATCGCCACACCCGGTGGCCCAGGTCGTCGGCCACGAGCAGTCCGCCAGTGCCGTCCACGGCCAGGGCCACCGGCTCCTTGAGACAGGCGACCGAACACGACAGGGCGTCATCCACGACCACCCGCACGTCGCCGGCTGATGTCACCGCCAGGATTCGCCGGTTGCCCCGGTCCGCCAGATACAGCACCCCATCGAGGTCCATGTCCAGCCCGGACGGGAAGCGAAGCAGCGTCTCCGTCGCCGAGCTTCCGACGGCCCGGCCGGGTTCATCCGGCGCACCCGCCACGATGCGCATGAGACCGGGGGTGTCACCCAGAATCGATACCGGCTCGCCGCACGCCGTCCAGGTGATGGTCGAGACTGCCACGACGAGGCCGAGGATCAGGGAAGCGGGACGACCCATATGTCCCCCTTTCCATCTGCCCCTCGTTTGGTGAAGGCGAGTTCGGTTCCGTCAGGCGACACAGCGGGTTCCGTTCCACCCTCCGTGCCGTCGACCCGGCCCAGCACTCCGCCGCCGGCCGCAACACGCCAGATGCCGTCGGATCGCGCCACGAACACCCACTCTCCGTCTGGCGACCAGGCCGGATCGGTGCCTTCCAGCAGTTCGGTCGGCTCACCACCGGCGGCCGGAATCACCAGCACGGCGGTTCGCCCGATCGGCCACTGAGTCCGTTCTTCGACGCAAACCACGATCAAGCCGGTTGTTCCCTCGGACAGATGCTGGCAGGTGGTTCGAAGCTCTGGACCGCGCTCCAGCCGCGTGAAGGCGATCGAAGTTCCGTCGGGGCTCCACGCAGGCCAGCTGGCGTCATCGGTGCCGGGAATCGCTGCGGATTCGGTCTCGCCCGGGGTCCATACGAGCAGTTGCAGTCCGTCCGATGTCACCAGGCGCCCGCCATCCGGGTGCCACGAGGGTCGAACGGGAAGCAGGCTCGTTTCGTTGAAGCGACGCTGGAACGGGTGCAGACGCGTGATCCACACGCCTGGAAGGGCAAAGGGGTGCCTGGAGTCATCGAACTCGACCCCGTCGAACGTGAGCGCCAGCGTCGGATCCTGCTCCGCCGGAGTAGTGGCTCCCGGAACGCGCACACGCAGGCGTCCGCGCTGGAGAGTCGGCGGTGCTGGCGCCTCGTCGGTGGCATCACACGAAGTCTGCTGAGCCGTGCAGACTCCCTGGTCCCCGAGAAGCTGCGCGTACGCGATGCGGCCCGTTTCCGGTTCGACTGCCGGAGCCAGGAGCTCCGGCGCGGTAGCGCGCGCCGGCTGAAGTACGGAAAACACGGTTGAGACCGTGCCTCCCTCCGCCGGAATGGACACGAGCACTCCGTCCGAACGGGCCAGGTCGCCGAAGCCCTCCGCCACGTACAGGATCGAGTCCCCGCCGAGCGACCACGCGGGTGATCGATCGTCG
>JAMJQV010000181.1 GCA_023554435.1 Gemmatimonadota bacterium
TGACGGGGAGGTGGCGCACCCGCTCGACCAACACGAGCACGACGACTGGACAGGACCGGGGAAGTGAGCAGACCGTCCGGTCGGTCGGCCTGGTGTTCATCCTGAGGAGTGGTTTCAACATCACCTATGACTTCGACAACACGGCGTCGGAGCGGCTCGACGCGACGGGGCTGAGTCAGACCGATCGGGCGTCCCATTCCGTTCGGCTGTCGGGTTTTCTCCCGCCTCCAGGCTTCATCCCGTTCGTGAAGAACGACGTGCGCATTGCGTTCGACTACTCCAACAGCGGCAACTCGGACTGTCGGGCGCTGGGCGGCTCGGGCTTCGGGGAGGTGGACCAAACCTTCCGGGACGACTGTACTACGCATACGGACCAGACGACCCAGAACGCGGCGTTCTCGCTGGACACCGATTTCACGGGCTATTCGCTGGGCATACAGCTGTCCTGGGTGCAGCGGGCCAGTGGGGTCGGGCGTCAGCAGTCGTCCAGTCAGTTCAACTTCAACATCTTCGGCCGGTTCTTCTTCCGGGCCAGCGAGGGTCAGACCCAGTTCACTCGTTGACGTGTTCACCTCCCGTTGAGACCTCGCCACATATCGCGAGCGGGAGGAGAACGCATGACGTACTTCAACAGCACCGAGTTGCGCTCCCTGTTCCTGGCCACCGGGATCCTGGTGTTGGGGGCCGCAGCGCGGATTGGCCTCGGTCCGGAGCCGGACGACTTCTCGTGGACAGAAGCCGGGGCCCTCGACGGCCGGCCTGCCCGGAGCCTGTCCACTACCCGGCGGTTGGTCTCCGACGGGGTGGCGGAAGAAGAACTGGCTGCCCGTCCCCTGGGCCCCGACGAAAAGCTCGATCCCAACACGGCCACGGAAGCCGAGCTGCGGCGCCTTCCGGGTGTGGGGCCGGTTCGGGCCCGGGCGATCATCACCGAGCGGATCTCGAGCGGGAAGTTCCAGGCTCCGTCAGACCTGGCCCGCGTACCGGGGATCGGGCCGCAGGCGGTGAGAACGCTGACACCGCACCTGGCCTTTGGTTTCGCTTCGTCTGCCCACGTTTCCAGCCCTGATTTCCCAGCCAATGACCGGTCCGCGTTGCCCGTGGACGTGAATCGGGCACAAATCAAGGAACTGGAGCAAATCACGGGGGTCGGCCCGGTCCTCGCCAGTCGTATCGTCGCGTCCAGGCAGCGCCTCGGGCCCTTTCGACGGCCCGAAGACCTGCTTCGAGTGCCTGGAATCGGGCCCGCCGTTCTGCAGAGAATCCGCGCCCAGGTGCGATTCTGAGCGGAGGAATCGCCCACCGTCGCTCATTTCCCGGACACTTCCTTGCATTCACGTCACGTCCCGGGGTGTGGCGCGAGGCCAACACCGGGCACGGCGCTTGCTTGAATCCGAACGCCGCGGGCGGGTTGCGCCCGAACAACAGTACGCGGCCGGAGCGGTTCCAACCGAACCGGCAGCACCAGATACGAGAGAGCCGGCGGAGCGAGATGGCATCAACTTCTATGGAACAGAGCCAGATCGGCGAATTGCTGCTGCGTGAGAATCTCGTCACGCGGGAGCAGCTGGATAAGGCGCTGAAGGAACAGCAGCAGGGAGGGACCCGGATCGGGTTCTCGCTGGTGTCGGCCGGAGCGGTGTCCGAGGCGGAGCTCACACGGCTCCTGTCCCGGCAATACCGGGTACCTGCGGTGGACCTTTCTGACGTAGAAGTCGACGCGAAGATCCTCCAGCTGGTGCCCGCCGACTTCGCGGCCAAGCACCTGGTTCTTCCCCTGCGGCGTGTCGGACGCACGCTCACCGTCGCCATGGTCAATCCGACCGACCTGAGCGTGGTCGACGACCTGAAGTTCATCACCCGGTTCGACGTCGATGCCGTAGTCGCCGGCGAGTACTCGCTGCGGATGGCGATCGACAAGTACTACGAGGTCACGAACGACCGGCTGGGAGACCTGCTCGAGGAGCTCGAAGAACAGGACGTCGAGGTCGTGGAAGAGGAAGAAGAGACCTTCTCCGCGATGCAGCTGCAGGCCCAGGTCGAGGAAGCGCCCGTCGTACGCCTGATCAACGGCTTCCTCACCGACGCGGTTCGACGTGGGGCCTCCGACATTCACATCGAGCCGTACGAAAAGGACCTCCGGGTGCGCTACCGGATCGACGGTGCGTTGCAGGAGATCATGAAGCCGCCGATACGGATGAAGGCGGCCCTGATCTCTCGCGTGAAGATTTTGGCGGACCTGAATATCGCGGAGCGACGAATCCCGCAGGACGGCCGGATCAAGATCAAGATCGGGCGCAAGGTGATCGACTTTCGTGTGTCCACCCTGCCGACCCTGTTCGGCGAGAAGATCGTGCTCCGAATCCTGGACAAGGGAAACCTGACGCTCGACCTCGAGAAGTTCGGGATGGAGGAAAAGGCGGAGGCGGACTTCCTGGACGCGATATCCAAGCCCTACGGCATGGTTCTCGTCACTGGACCTACGGGCTCGGGTAAGACGACGACCCTGTACAGCGCACTGAGCCGGATCAACACGGACGAAGTCAACATCATGACGGCCGAGGACCCGGTCGAGTACAACCTGCATGGCATCAACCAGGTCCAGGTCCGAACCGAGATCGGCATGAGCTTCGCCGCTGCCCTGAGGGCCTTCCTGCGGCAGGATCCGAACATCGTAATGGTGGGTGAGATCCGGGACCTCGAGACGGGAGGCATCGCCGTAAAGGCGGCTCTCACCGGGCACCTGGTCCTGTCCACGCTGCACACGAACGACGCGGCCTCCACGATCACACGAATGATCGACATGGGGATCGAGGCGTTCAACGTGTCGTCGGCGCTCAACTGCATTACGGCCCAGAGACTGGTGCGCCGCATCTGCTCCAACTGCCGGGCCGAAGCGACGTACCTGCCCGAGATTCTCAAGGCGGCCTGCATCACGGAAGAACAGGCCGCCTCGATGACCTTCTTCAAGGGTGAGGGCTGCGACGCCTGCAGCGGGTCGGGCTACTCCGGCCGGCAGGGTCTGTACGAAGTCATGCCCATGACGCCGGAACTGCGCCGGATGATCCTCCAGGGTTCTTCGACGGACGAGCTGAAGCAGACGGCCGTCTCGGAGGGAATGATCACGCTGCGGGACGACGGCATGCTGAAGGTACGGAAGGGAATTACGACACTCGACGAGGTCATCAAGGAAACGGCTGCCTGAGCCGGTACGGAAACGGACAGGACACCATGGAACGAGGGTACAAATGAACGACTCCGCGCCGGCTGCATTGCGCTCGCTGCTCGAGGAGATGATCGACAAGGGGGCATCGGATCTTCACCTGTCCGCGGGTGAAGTGCCCAAGCTGCGCGTCGACGGCAAGCTCGAGAACAGCAACTACGGGACGCAACTCGGTCCCCGCGACACACAGTCGCTGGCCTACTCGATCCTGACCGAGCAGCAGAAGAAGAGGTTCGAGCAAGAGGACGAGCTGGACCTCTCGTTCTCCGTCCAGAACCTGTCGCGTTTCCGAGGCAACGTGTTCCGGCAGCGAGGCACGGTCGCCATGGCCATCCGGCAGATCCCATTCGAGATCCTCTCGTTCCAGGAACTCGGCCTCCCTCCCTCGATCGCGAAGCTGGCTGAGAAGCCACGAGGCCTGGTGCTCGTAACGGGCCCCACGGGCTCCGGGAAGTCGACGACCCTTGCCGCCATGCTGGACAAGGTGAACCGTGAGAGGTCCGGGCACATCGTGACCGTCGAGGATCCGATCGAGTTCGTGCATCGTCACAAGAACTGCCTGGTGAATCAGCGGGAAGTCGGCAGCGATACGGAATCGTTCCAGAACGCTCTCAAGTACGTCCTCCGGCAGGATCCCGACGTGATCCTGGTCGGCGAGATGCGGGACCTGGAGACCGTAAAGGCGGCTCTGACGATCGCCGAGACGGGGCACCTGGCCCTGGCGACGCTGCATACCAACTCCGCCGCCGAGTCGATTAACCGCGTCATCGACGTATTCCCGGCGCACCAGCAGGACCAGGTGCGCTCGCAGCTCTCGTTCGTACTCGAGGGTGTCGTGACCCAGACCCTCCTGCCCCGACGCATCGGCAAGGGCCGGGTCGTGGCGTGCGAGGTCATGCTGGCCACGCCGGCGATCCGGGCGCTGATTCGGGACGAGAAGGTGCACCAGATCTACTCGACGATGCAGGCCGGTAAGAAGTACGGCATGCAGACTCTCAATGACGCCCTGTATTCCCTGTACATGCGCGATGAGGTGGCCCTCGAGGAACTCATGCGTGTGAGCCAGGATCAGAAGGAACTGAAGCGCATGATCGGTGAAGTCGAGCCGGTGGCTGTCTGAGACCTAGAGAACGAAACCAGGAGCGACCTGAACCATGCCAGTCTGGAGCTACAGCGCGAGAACCGTATCCGGCGACCTGAAACGCGCGGAGTACGATGCGGCCAGCCGTGACGAGGTCATCGCGCACCTCCGCAGCCAGCGGCTCATCCCGATCGCCATCCGGGAGAAGCCGAAGGGAATTCAGTTGCCTGGCGGGCAGAAGGTCAAGACGCGCGACATCGTCATTCTGACGCGACAGTTCGCGACGATGATCAACGCCGGATTGCCCCTCGTCCAGGCGCTCGACATCCTGGCCAAGCAGTCCGACAACAAGAACCTGCAGTCGACCCTGCAGGACGTACTGTACGACGTCGAGTCGGGACATACGCTGGCCGACGCGATGCGTGATCACGAGAAGGTGTTCACGCCCCTGTACGTGAACATGGTCGCGGCCGGTGAAACCGGGGGTATCCTGGACACCATCCTGCTTCGCCTGGCCGTCTTCCTTGAGAAGGCCGAGGCGCTGGCCCGCAAGATCAAGGGCGCCATGATCTACCCGTTGGTGATCGGTTTCGTGGCCCTGACGGCGATCATCGTGCTCCTGCTGTTCGTGATTCCGACTTTCCAGCAGATGTTCGCCAGCTTCGACCAGGTGCTTCCGCTGCCGACCCGGATCGTGATCATGGCCTCCGACACCCTCCAATCGTACTGGTGGGCGATGGCAGGTGGAATCGGCGCCACGGTCTTTCTGTTCAAGCGGTGGATCGCCACTTCGTCCGGACGCCTGACCTTCGATCGGATCGTGCTTCGCCTGCCGATCTTCGGGAACCTGGCCCGCAAGGGAGCGGTGGCCCGATTCACGCGCACGCTCGGGACTCTGCTGGCCTCCGGCGTGACCATTCTGGATGGTCTCGAAATCACGGCCCGTACCTCAGGCAATCGGGTCATTCACGACGCGATCATGGACAGCCGCAGTTCGATCGCCGGAGGTGAGTCGATTTCCGAGCCGCTCAGGGTCTCGGGGGTGTTCCCACCGATGGTCACGCAGATGATCAACGTGGGTGAAGAGACCGGTGACCTGGATGGGATGCTCACCAAGATCGCCGACTTCTACGACGAAGAGGTGGATGCCGCGGTCGAGTCTCTCCTGAAAGCCATGGAACCGTTGATGATCGTGGTACTCGGTACCGTGGTCGGGGGAATGATCGTCGCCATGTACCTCCCGATCTTCGGAATCATCAACACGATGAACTAGCTCCCCGGCGACGACGGGCAGCTCAGGGAAGGAGCGGGACCGCTCGCATCGGGTCCCGCTTCTCTCATCTCGGTTTCCGGCGCCACCCTGTTGGCCGGGGCTAATCAATCATATTCTCATGTGATTAGTACGTCCGCATCACCCAGCGACAGGAACTCGCCGTGGTATCAAGAACCGAAGAATACGCCCTGCGGGCGGCGGTTTGCCTGGCCCGTCGCTATGGGACCGGCACCGTGCGGGCGCGTGACATGGCCAAGGCTACGGGCATCCCGGCCAACTACCTCTCCAAGATCCTTCACCAGCTTGCCCTGGCGGGTGTCGTCGAATCCGAACGCGGCCGATCGGGCGGATTCACACTGGCGGGGCCTCCGTCTTCCGTCGTTCTGGCGTCGGTCGTTGCTCCCTTCGAGCCGCAGGTGCAACGCACCCGCTGTCTGCTTGGCCTCCCGCAGTGCTCCGATGCCAACCCGTGTGGAGCTCACGAGCGCTGGCGGACGATCAAGGAAGCGACGCTCGAATTTCTGAACCACACCACGCTGGCGGATGTGATCGACGATGGTGTCACCGACGCTTCCAACTGCTGACCCTGCATGAGTGGGTCGACGCGAGGGGCGGCTCCCTGAATGGCGTCCTGCGACGGCCTAGTGGGCCTTTCGGAAGAAGAGCTGATCCAGAGGTTGGGACAGCCGTCGGCACGTCGTGACGTCGGATCGGATACGTGGGCGGTCTTCCAGTCCAAGCCAATGATGATCCGTATCCGACTGGCCGGGGCGGACCCGCGGCGGGTGGCTTCCTGGACCGTTTCCTTCGATACCGGCTTCCAACGACTCTCGGAGGCGGCCGGCGCCGTTGGATTGTGGCCGGCGGCAGGGCCGGAGGAAGATGCGGCGCGGGTCACCACGCCGCTCGTTCGCCGGCCGCTGCCGTGTCCCGACTCGGACCGCGTCTACTCCTTCACGGCCACGGTCCGGCAGGGTCTCTTTACGGCGCTGTCCGTGTTTGACGAGGCTCCGGACTGGATTTGACTGACTGACCGGCCCCTGACACCTCTTGCGTTCTGCACACCCTCATCTATGATAGGCACCGATGGGGCGTGCGAATTGCAACGCTTCGTGAAAGCGACGTCCGGGAAGTCCCGGCGCGATATGTCACAGTTCGGGAAACGGCCAGGTATTGCTACGTACCAGCAGGTCTGACCGCAGGGCGGCAACGGTTCTCGAACCCCTGCAGGTGCTGTACTGGATCTACGCCGCGCGTCTCGTCATCTCCCTGGCCGTCTTCGGCTCGGCCATCCTCGTCAGCGACTTCCTCGCGCGACGGGTATCGCCGGGTTCGCTGCCACCCGAATTCCCGCTCATCGCCATCGTGGGCCTCGCGGCCGCGGCGTTCCTCACCCCGATCGCCTATCGCATCAGTCATCGTAAGGGAAGGGATATCGGTCTCGGCTTCCTCTACTCGCAGGCGGCCCTGGACGTACTCCTGTTCAACGGGATCGTCTATATCACCGGGGGAAGTGGCAGCCCGTTCGTTTCGCTGTTCATCGCCATGGCTGCCGGGTACGCGCTCATCCTTCCCCTGAGTTCCGCGATTCTCACTGCGCTGTCAGCCGGCACCCTGTACCTGGTTCTCAACCTGACGATGGGGCCTGAGACGAGTGGCCTCCGTCTCGTCCTGCAGTTGCTGGTCATCATGCTGGTGGCGGTGGCCGCCAGCCTGGTGGGCGCCCGGTTCCGCCAGGTGCGCTCGGAGCTGCGGTTGGTCGAGGGAGAGCTCCACAGGTTGCGGCTGGACACGGCGGACGTACTCCGTCACATCCCGTCGGGTGTCATTACGCTCGACGCGTCCGGGAATCTCGTCTACATGAACATCGCGGCGGCCGAGTTGTGCGGCCTGGATCCCGTGGGCCTGCTTGGCCTCGACGTGCTTCCCGAACTGGAACGACGGGCGCCGGAAGTAGCCGCTGCCGTCCGCGAGACGATGGAGACCGGGCGCTCTGTACAGGACCGGGAGGCCGAGGTCCTGAGCGCCCCGGACTCCGGCGCCGGCGGGAGGCGTGACGACCCGATCCCCGTGGCGGTGAGCACGACGATGCTCCTGGACGTGGGAGCCGGGCCATCTCACGTCGTCCTTCTGCAGGACCTTCGAGCCGTACGCCAGCTGGAAAACCTCCGGCTCCGCGCCGGCAAGCTCGAGGCAGTGGCCGAACTGTCGGCGTCACTGGCGCACGAGTTGAAGAACCCCCTGGCTTCGGTTCGGAGCGCCGTCGAGCAGCTTTCCATGCGGGCCGCGGCGAACGATGACGAGCAGATCCTCGCACGCCTGATCGTGCGTGAGGCCGACAGGCTGAGCCGGATTCTGAGCGAATTCAGCGACTTCGCCCGCGTCGGGGTCGCGGAGCGAAAGCCCGTCGACGTGGGTCGACTGATGAGCGAGGTGATCGAGACGGTGCGCCGGAACCCGGCGGCGGAGGGGCGAGCCACGATCACGGCCGAAATCCTGGACGACATGGCAGGCCTGTGGGGAGACCCCGAGCTGCTGCATCGGACACTCCTGAACCTGGTACTGAACGCCGTTCAGGTGGGCGATCCGACCGAAGCCGTTACGGTGCGGGTCGTGGCGGATGCCCTGCGCCCCGACCTCGTCCCTTCAGAGGTTTCTCTGGGCCACCCGGTTCGGATTCGTGTCGTCGACGACGGTCCTGGAATCGAAGCGGAAGATCTGCCACGCATCTTCGATCCATTCTATACACGGCGGAAGGGCGGGAGCGGACTCGGGTTGTCCATCGCGCATCGCGCGGTGCAGGCCCATGGCGGAGCCCTGATCGCAAGTTCGAATACCGGCGAAGGAGCCACGTTCGCGATGGTGCTTCCCCGCCGTACGGGGAAGGGAAGACCAAAGCCGGAAACAGAGACGGGCGCGGTCGATCCGGGTCGGGACGGCCGTGCTGCAGAGACGAAGTCGGCGGGGGACGCCGCCGACGAGCGAGGACGAGCCACGAAGAGCGCCGGCGAGCGCGCACACATCTAGGAGACCGGGCGCCAGCCGGGGTCCAAAGGAGCCGACATGCGAGACAAGCCGTTGATTCTCCTGATCGACGACGAACAGAGCCTGATCGAGACTCTGACCGTCTTGCTCAGGGGTGAAGGTTACGAGGTCATCTTCGAGTTGACCGGTGCGGGCGGGCTGAAGGCGTTCAAGGATCAGAGCCCGGACCTGGTGCTGTCGGACGTGCGCATGCCGAAGATGAGCGGCATCGAGGTACTAGAAGAAATCCGGAAGAACAGTCCGAACACTCCGGTCGTTCTGATGACGGCCCAGGCGTCGCTGCAGTCGGCGATCCAGGCGGTCAACCTCGGCGCCACGCACTACGTGCAGAAGCCGTTCGAGAACGACGAGCTGCTGGCCGTACTCGCGCGTTCGCTGGATTGGGGGCGGCTCAAGCAAGAGAACGCCGGCCTGAAACGGGAGCTCAAGAAGCAGCAGACGCTAAAGGCGGGGAAGCCCATAGGGGGCAGTCCCGCGTTCGAGGCGTCGCTGAAGCTGGCGGAAAGCGTGGCGGACAGTGAATCGACGATCCTGATCGGGGGGGAGAGCGGGACCGGTAAGGAAGTGTTCGCCCGCTACATCCACGACCTGTCTCCCCGGTCCAACCGGAGGTTTCTGTCTTTGAACTGCGGCGCCCTGCCTGAAGGGCTGCTGGAGTCAGAGCTGTTCGGCCACGTGAAGGGGAGCTTCACGGGGGCGGTGCGGGACAAGGAGGGGCTGTTCATTGCTGCATCCGGGGGCACCTTTTTCCTGGACGAGGTCGGTGAGATGGCGCCGTCGACTCAGGTCAAGCTCCTTCGGGTTCTGCAGCAGAGAGAGGTCATCCCCGTTGGCGCCACCGAGGCGAGCCCCGTCGATGTGCGGTTGATCGCAGCCACGAACCGGGACCTCGAGCGTGACATCGAGGAAGGCCGCTTCCGGCGAGATCTGTACTACCGCCTGAACGTCATCACCCTCGAGCTACCTCCCCTGCACAGCCGGGAAGAGGACATCGAGCTTCTCGCCGAGCACTTCCTGGCCGCCCAGGCCGAGGGAGATCCGCGTGGCGCGAAGAAGCTGTCGGCAAAGGCCCTGACGGTGCTCAAGGAGTATCACTGGCCCGGAAACGTACGGGAGCTGGAGAACGTTATCGAGCGGGCGGTGGTGCTTACGGCGGGAGCGACGATCAAGCCGGAGGCGCTGCCGTCGCGACTGCGGGAGGCGCCACCGGAGCCCCTTGTTCAGGACCGTCCGGCCGCAAACCCGGCGCTCGACATCATCGAGCGGGCCTACATCGAGCACGTGCTCAGAGCGGAGGCTGGCAACAAGACGAGGGCCGCGGAGGTTCTCGGGATCGACCCGAGTACGCTGTACCGGAAGATCAAGCGCTATGACCTCGATGCATGAAGCACTAACCATTGCAGTACGTAAGGCAAAGTTTGCAGAGTGCAAGAGAACCGATCGCGGTCCGAGTGTGGCGATCTGCCTCTGCAGAAATTAACTGTCTAATTGACATGCACTTACTGTTTGTCGACGCGTCCGGCATACGGGTTGCCGTTACCCATGGCCGGAGGCAAGGTCCTCCAACGGTGAACGAAAACAAACACTCGGAAGAGAAACCGTTCACAAACCAGAACAGATGGAGGACTCATGCTCCGCAACACGAAGGGTTTCACTCTGATCGAACTGCTGATCGTAGTCGTGATCATCGGCATCCTCGCCGCGATCGCGATTCCGCAGTTTGCCAGCACCAAGGAGAAGGCGTTCGACGCTACCGCCAAGAGCGACGTGCGCAACGCCATGTCGTCCCAGGAAGCCTATTTCGCCGACGAGCAGACATATGGCCCGGGCGCGATGGCCACTGGAAGCTTCACGACGAGCCAGGGTATCGCCGTTTCCGCTTCGGCCGCGTCGGCTGGCGGGTACGCGATCACCGCGTCGCACAGCAGCTCAGGCAACACGTTCTGGGTGCAGGTCGGCACGGGAAGCTCGATCGAGGGCAAGGTTCAGAAGGCTCCGTAAGGTCGCTTTCAGTATCTTCGACTCTCTTGAAGATCGCAGACCAGGGCGCGGCGGGATCTCCCGCCGCGCCCTTTGGTCATCCTGACCGGCTCGTGCCATCACGAGAAGAACACCGCGCATGATCTCCATGGGGCGGGTCGGACGCGTGGTCCCCCCTCGGGTGGCCGTGGCCGGGCTCTTCCTGGCGGTGTCTGCTGCCTTCTTCGACCGGGTTCTCTTTCGGGGTGAAGTGTTCTTCAGCCGCGACGTGGCCCCCTTCTTCTATCCCATGAAGCACTTCCTTGTCTCCGCGGTGCGGGCGGGAGAGCTTCCTTTGTGGAACCCATGGGTCGCGGGTGGAGAGCCGTTCTTCGCTTCCCTTCAGCCCGGCCTCCTGTATCCTGGCAGCCTGGTTCTCTACGGTTTGCCCATGCCCGCCGCTTTCGACTGGCTGGTGGCGTTGCACTACCCGCTCGCGGGTGTGGGGCTGGCGCTTCTGTTCCGAAGGTGGGGGCACGGCTGGACTGCGGCGATCATGGGCGGATCCGTGTTCATGCTGGGCGGCTTCTTCGTGTCGCTCGGGAACTTCATCAACAACCTGCAGACGGTGGCATGGCTCCCGTGGCTCTTCCTGGCCTGGGACAACGTGCTGGATGGTGGACGGATCAGGGACCTGCTGTTGTTCGCCCTGCTGTGCGGCGTCGCGTTCCTGGGCGGCGAGCCGCAGATGCTGGCCCTGGGCCTCGCCCTCGTGTTCGCACACGGTCTGTTCAAGGTCCAGGACCGGGAGCTGCCGCGCAGCAGACAGACCATGGCCTTCGCGTTCGCGGGCGTTCTCGCAGTTTCCCTCGTCTCGGTGCAACTCCTCCCGTTTGCCGAGTACATGAGCCATTCGGTGCGCCGGCTTCCCATCGAGCTGGAATACGCATCATCGCGGTCGCTGTCACCGACCGGAGCCCTGCACTGGCTTTTGCCACCGGCCCTGCATACCGGAGCGCACGGTTTCTCGACCCGTTTCATGGCCGGCTCCGAGGTACCGTGGATTCTGAGTATCTACGGGGGTGCGGTCGCTCTGGCCCTGGCATTGATCGGAGCGCTCCGGGGCCGCGGCCGTCGCTGGACCCTGTTCTGGGCGGCGGCCATGGTCGCCTCGCTTCTGCTCGCCCTGGGCAGTCACAGTCCCCTGTATCGGGCCCTGTTCGACTGGGTTCCCGCGTTCCGTCCTTTTCGCTATCCCGAGAAATTCCTGCTGATCGGCGCGCTGGCCGTCGCGGTGTTCGCCGCGCAGGGAACGGATCGGTGGCTGACCCTCGGCGGCGGGGAGAGCAAGCGATCGCGTGTCGCGGACAGCATCGGCGTGTGGCTGCCCATACTCACCGTGGCGCTCGTGTACGCGGGTGCAGCCCTGCTCCTCGGGCGGGCGGAGGGATTCCTGCCCGGAGCCTGCGAAACCTGGCTCGAAGGGGCCCTCCTGTGTGAGGATCCCCAGAGCGCGGCGGACCTGTACGGTGGGATCGCCCGGCGGATCGCAGCCCTGACCCTCTGCCTCGCCGTGGTGACCGGGTTGTACCGGTCGCGTCGGCTGAGGCGCAGCCTGGCATCGGCCATCGTCGTGGCACTCGCACTCACCGACCTGGCGTTGGCCCACCGCAACGTGAATCCATCGGTCGAGAGCGAAGTGTACGTCACCCCACCGTGGACCGCCGACGCTCTCGCCGATCTCATGTCCGGCCAGCGTGACGTCCGCTATCGAGGCTCTCCCCACCATGCGGCCATGGGGAGCATCGTTACCGTGCAGGGCGCCTGGGAGCTGTCCAACATGTACCTGGATTACCAGACCATGGGGCCGAACGTGGGGCAGATCTTCGGTTTCCCGATGCAGGACGGTCTCCAGGGCGTGGAACTGATCTCCGTGGCCCTGACGAACGAGGCGGCGCTGCGCGCATGGACTGACGATCCGCTACGCTTTCTCCAGGCCATGAACGTGGGCTTCTACGCCGATGCCACGACGAGCGCGGATTCGATCGACGGGCTTGCCCTGGTGGCGTCACACCCGGAGCTGCCGATTCGCATCTATGAGGTTCCGGATCCGGTCGAGCGACTCTACCTGGTGGGCGACTTCGAGGTGAGGGAAGGCCAGGCTGCCGCGCTGCGCCGAGTTCTCGAGGACGAGTTTGCCCTGGGCGCCGGGGCTGTTCTGGAGGCCGGGCCCGCGCTCGAACTCGACCCGGAGGCGACCGGACAGGTCCTCTCTCGCTCGGACCACGCAAACGGACTCACCGCGAAGGTGAACGCTTCCGGGCCGATGCTGGCCGTGCTCAGCGACCGGTGGTACCCGGGCTGGAAGGCCAGCGTCAACGGCGCCGACGTGCCGGTGCTGCGTGCAAACGGGGTGTTCATGGCGGTTCCCGTGCCGGCTGGAGTGAGCGATGTGGAGTTCCACTTCACTCCGGGCTCGGTCGTGCTTGGTGCGGCCATCAGCCTGGCCGGGATGCTGGCCTTCTTCGCGGTCTGGATCATGGCCCGGAGCCAGAAACTGTGACGACGAAGAGCAAGACCTGGCCTTCGCCCGCCGCCCTCCGGGCGCTCGCATTCGGGTTGTTCGCGCTGACGCTCGCGATCACGGCCCTGACGGCGATCGACTACGGGATCGCCAGCGACGTCGGGAACTACTTCTACAGCTCGCTGCGCCAGATCGCCTGGGCCCGTGACCTGGGGGTGGCTCTCATCAACGGCGAGCCCACGACCGTACTGAATCAGGATCGCGTGTTCGAGCACTGGCGCTGGTACGCGGAGAGGATTCCGCATCCGCCTCTCTCGAGAGAGCTGAGCGGTGTCTCCTGGCTGCTCCTCCGCGATCTGACCGATCCGCTGACGGCGTACCGCGGCGCCGTGATGTTCACGTTCGCGGCTCTCACGGCTTCCGTCGGGGTGTACGCGGCGTGGCGCACCCGTTCGCTGGCCGTAGGTTTCGCCGCGGGCCTCGCGGTTCCGGCGTTCCCTGTCCTGTTCGCGCATGGCCACCTGGCGCACACCGACCTGTTCCTGGCCGCGTTCTGGTTCTGGTCCGTCGCTTCGCTCGACTACGCCGTCAAAGAGGGAGGCACGGGCTGGTTCCTCAGTTCGGGCCTGTTCCTCGGCGCCGCCACGGCGACCAAGTTCTCCGGCCTCCTGCTGTTGCCGGTGCTGGCGATCTGGCTCGTCGCCAACCGAAGCGGAGTGTCCGCGTTCCTGGTGCTCTGCCTGACGGGGGCGCTCGTCTTCGTCGCCGTGAATCCCGTCATGTGGGTAGATCCGATGCAGGGAGTCGCCGACTACCTGCACGCCGGGCTGGACCGGGCCTCCAGCGACGACACCCGGATCGCGACCGAGTACTTCGGCGAGATTTTCCTGTTCAGACCGCCGTGGCACTACCCGTACGTGTGGACGCTGATCGTCTTCCCGCTGTCCCTGCTGGTCGCCGCGGTGGCCGGTCTGATCGCACCCCGGTCGGGGCCGCTGCGCGGATTGGTACTCGTGAACATGGCCGTGCTGTATGGTGCTCTGGCGCTTCCCTCCGCGCCTATGCACGACGGGGTGCGTCTGTTTCTGCCGCTGTTCCCCTTCTACTGCGCGCTGGCCGGATCCGGATCGGTAGTCATCGGGGAGTGGGTTACGCGGGCGCTTCAGGTTCGCTTTCCGTCGATGGCGGAGCGGCGTGATCTCATCGTGGCCCTGGCGATCGTCGCCTGCCTCGCGCCGGCCGCGATTCGTACGGCGCAGATTCATCCGTATCAGTTGTCATTCTTCAATGCGTTTGTCGGTGGTGTGGAGGGGGCCGAACGCAGGGGCCTCGAGGTCACCAACCTCAAGGAGGTGCTGAATCGCGAGGTGCTGGAAGACCTGGTGGAAGTGCTTCCCGAGCGTGCGCTATTGGATCCGGGCTTCTTCATCGAAGAGGTGTGCTTCTACCAGGCCGTCGGTTGGGTGCCGGCCGAGTGGAGGGTCGAGACCCAACTGACGAAGCCCGACGGATCGGACCAGGTCGCGCTGGCATGCGAGGGCCCCGCGAGCTTTACGACCATGGCCCTGGATCGGACGGCAGGCGCAGCGGATTTCGTCTTCGTTCTCAATCGGAAGGCCCAGTGGCGGCGAACCGAGAGCGCGCTGGTCGGGTTTGGCGGAGCGCCGATGCTGGAGGTCTCTCTCGAGGGCGTGCCCCTGATGATGGTGTATAGGACCCGATGATCGACGACCGTGCGGCAAGGCGATTCGTTCTGTGGGCGGGTGTAGCCCTGGGCGTCCTCGCCTTCGCATGGCTGTTCCCGGGCCTGGATGATGTGGGAATTGCTTGGGACGAGCCGTACTACTTCGATTCCGCGCGGCGAATCCAGAACTGGGCCTCGCAGGTAGTCACCGGTCCGGATCGGGCGGAGCCGCTGAGCCAGGAGGTCGTTCGGGAGACTTTCAACTGGCGCCGCTACTGGAACCCGCATCCGCCGGCCTACAAGCTGGCCATGGCGACGACAGAGGCGACGTTCGG
>JAMJQV010000182.1 GCA_023554435.1 Gemmatimonadota bacterium
GGCCCGGCTCGTCGGTCTGTACACGTCGCAGGAGAGTGAGCGGCGGAGGGAGGCCACGCCAACCTAGCGGAGTGGTTTGCGGATCTCAGGACCCCAAGCGCTGCACCGCCGGATACGCGTCGAAGCCCCGGTCGAAGCTCATGACGACTCCGACGCCGTATCGCTCCATGGTCGCGAGATGGACCGAGTCTCGAGCCGACAGTCCCTTCACTCCCAGCAGGATCTCCTTGGCACGTTGAACGTCGGCCAGATCGACCGGGAACACCTCGTCCACTACTCCGAGCAGGACCTCGAACGCGGGCTGGATCGCGGACGGCTTTTCAATCGCCGAGTAGCGGTGGAGGACCTCCTGGAACACCTCGGCGTCCGTGACCAGGCGGTGCCCTTCCGAGATGGCGCCCTCCAACAGGCGGAGGGCGTCGAGCTTTCTCGGGTGTGAGGCCCCGATGACGAACATGGGGATGTTGGAGTCGATGAAGATCACGAAGGGCCGCCCAGGTAGCCGCGCTCGATTTCGTCGAGCATCGTCTCAACGCTGGCTGCCGGGAAGGCGTGCTCGCTACCGGCCCTGAGCGCGGCGAGCTTCTGTTGCCGGGTCCGGGAGGGCGCGGAGCTTCGCGCCGCACGCAATGCACGTCTCACCCACTCTGCCACCGTCGTCTTCTGAGATCGAGCGATCTCCTTGATCTCCGCCATTTCCTCGTCATCCAGGATGACCTGCAGTCGCTTACTCATGTGATGAGTATGTTCACCTCTCAACTATGAGTCAACACGGGCCCGGCAACCGGCCTCGCTAGCGAGGCGCCCGTCCGCCCGGTAGTCTGGACAGCCAGAACCCTGTCCCCATCGGAGGTTCCTTGGAGCAGGAAACGAAAGCCCTGAAGCTGTCTGCCGTCGGGGCGTTGTTCATGGCTGCCCTGGGCATTGTGTTCGGGCTGCTCACGCAGTCCGACGCCATCATGCTGGATGGGTTCTTCTCGCTCGTAGGCTTCGCAATGGCCGTGGTCACGATTCGTGTGGCCTGGCTGGTGCAGCAGCCGCCGGACGAGCACTTCCATTTCTGGTACGCCCAGTTCGAGCCCTTCCTGAACACGGTGAAGGGGCTCCTGATGCTGGGCGTGTCAGGGTTTGCCGTCGCGGGTGCCGTGGATGCTCTAGTGCACGGAGGCCGCGACCTGAACCCCGGCCTGGCCGTGATCTACGCCCTCATCGCAGTAGCAGGCTGCCTCCTGATTGCGGGAGTCCAGAAGCGGGCGGCCCGTCGTACGGGATCGCCGCTGCTCGAAGTGGATGCCAGGAACTGGATGATCGATGGGGTCCTGAGTGGCGTCGTGGCCCTGGTCTTCGTGGCGGCGCTTATCCTGAGCGGAACCGGGTGGGCTCACATCGTACCCTATATCGACCCGGTCCTGGTGATCGTGGTGGTATTCGCGATCATCGGGGTACCTCTCAAGATCATCAAGGACGGGGCGCGCGAGATCCTTGGATTCGCGCCCGCTCCTGAGGTGCAGGAAGATGTGCGCGGGCGGGTCGAAGGGGCTCTCGAAGGGGTTCCGGTCACCGCCCTCCACGTGAGCATGATGAAGATCGGCCGCTTCTTCTACATCCTGAACCAGATCGTGGTGAGCCCCGAGTTCCGGCCGGGACGCGTGGCCGAGCTGGATGCGGTTCGGGCGCGGATTGCCGGCGCGATGGAAGGATTCGAGCCCAGGCCGATCGTCGATACCGTGTTTACGGAAGACGAAAAATGGACAGAGTAGAGGGCTGCCGGTGAGTCTCCTGGTCTCGGCCCAACTGGTCGTCGCGGGGGTATGCCTCGCGCTTGGCTTGCAGCATTCGTTCGTGTGGCTCCGCCGCCGAGGAAAGACAGCGCACCTGTTGATCGCCATCGCAGCGATCGCTGCGGCCGCCAACGCCCTCGTCGAAGTCGGTATGTACACGGCGACTTCGGTGGCGCAGTACGGGGCTGAGATCCGATGGTCCGTGACGTTCATCGACCTGTTCCTGGGCGCCCTCATCTGGTTCGTGGTCGCGTGGACCGGCACAGCCCGCCGGTGGCTCGCTCTGGCCGCGACATTCGTGCTTGCCGTGGTGCTGGTGATCAACCTCGCCTCTCCCTTCAGCATCGTGTATTCCGAGATCACCGGACTCAAGCCGCTGGAACTCGCGTGGGGGGAGATCGTCGTTTCGGCCGTGGGCACCGTAGGCCCCTGGAAGCTGCTTGGTGACGTGCCGGGGATTCTGCTCGTCGTGCTCGTGGTCGATGCCTGCGTCCGCCTT
>JAMJQV010000183.1 GCA_023554435.1 Gemmatimonadota bacterium
TCAGACTCCTGCCTCCGCCGGTCGACCGGCCTCGATGGTCTCTTCACTGCCCTCGTTCTGCGGCTTCTCGCGACGCAGCAGGAAGTAGATCCCGGGCACTACGACCAGAGTGAGCAACGTGGACGCCAACGACCCCGTAATCAGGGCCACGGCCAGTCCTTCGAAGATCGGATCGAACAGGATCACGATGGCGCCGATGATCACCGTGCCGGCGGTCAGCGCGATGGGGCGCGTACGTACGGCGCCGGCCTCGATCACCGCCTGCTTCAGCGGCACACCGGCATCCAGACGCGCCTCGAGGTAGTCAATCAACAGGATGCCGTTGCGAACCATGATCCCCGCGAGCGCGATCATTCCGATCATCGACGTAGCCGTGAAGAACGCTCCGAACACCAGGTGTCCGGGAGCGATTCCAACCAGCGTCAGCGGAATCGCCGTCATCATGACGAGCGGCGTGACGAAGCTGCCGAACCACGCCACCAGCAGTCCGTAGATCAGCAGCAGGGCTCCGGCGAAGGCGATCCCCAGGTCACGGAACACCTCGTACGTGACCTGCCACTCCCCGTCCCACTTCATGACGGGCTGTTCGACGGCGCCCGGCTGTCGGGTATACAGCTGGCCCAGCCCGGCTCCCGACGGCAACTCGATCTCGCCGACCCGCTCCTTGAGGTCGAGAATCGCGTACACCGGGCTCTCCTCGGCACCCGCCACTTCGGCGTTCACGTAGATCACCCGCTGGCCGTTCTTTCGATCGATCGGCTGGGGTACGGTAACCGCCTCGACCTCCACCAGCTGGCCGACAGGCACCATGCCTCCAAAGCGGGACGCCACGTGCAGGGCCTCGATCCGATCCACTCCCGATCGGGCTTCCTCGGGCAATCTCACCCGCACCGGCACGGAGTTCCTCGCCTCGGGCGCCGATAGTTCCGTCGCCACGGCACCGCCGAGGCCCACGGCAAGGGCGTGTACCACCTGCTCTTTCGCGACGCCGGACAGGGCGGCCTTCTCCTCGTCCACGACGAAACGCAGCTCCTCCTGCGAGTCGATCAGAGACCAGTCGAGATCGACGACCCCCGGGTGCTCGGCGAATCGAAGCATGACCTGTTCGGCCACGGCCCGCTGGGCTTCCTCGTCCGGGCCATAGATCTCGGCCACCAGAGTCGAAAGGACCGGCGGACCGGGAGGCACCTCGACCACTTTGGCCCGCGCCCCGGTACCCGAGGCCGCCACCACGGAGTCCACGATCGGACGGACGGACTTGGCGATATTGTGGCTCTGCGCGCTCCGTTCTGACTTATCAACCAGGTTTACCTGAATATCCGCAACGTTATTTCCACGGCGCAGATAGTAGTGCCGAATCATGCCGTTGAAATTGAAGGGTGCTGCCACTCCGCTGTACACCTGCACGTCCGAGATCTCGGACACCGCTCCCAGTCCGCGTGCCACATCGAGGGCGAGGGCGGTGCTGGTCTCCAGCGTCGTGCCTTCGGGCAGATCCAGAATCACCTGCATCTCGTTCTTGTCGTCGAACGGCAGCATCTTCACCATGACCGTGCGGGTGAAGAACAGGCCGGTCGCCCCGAGGAGAAGCACGACGACCACCGCGAGCGCAGCGACGAGACGCGCGGGTTTCTCGAGGAGAGGCTCCAGGAGCCACCGGTAGACGCGGTAGATCTTCGTCTCCTCGAGGACATAGCTGGACTCGTCGTTCTCTCCGTGGTGCGCCTTTCCCAGCAACCGAAACGCCAGCCATGGGGTCCCGATCAGGGCCACGAGCAGCGAGAACATCATCGCGAGGCTCGCCCCGATCGGCATTGGACTCATGTACGGTCCCATCAGGCCCGAGACGAAGAGCATCGGAAGCACGGCCGCGATCACGGTCAGGGTCGCCAGGATCGTCGGGTTTCCGACCTCGTCCACGGCGGCCCTGGCTGCGGCTCGAAGGGGCCGGTCCTTCATCCGGAAGTGCCGCTCCATGTTCTCGGCCACGATGATCGAGTCGTCGATCACGATTCCGGTGACGAAAATCAGCGCGAAGAGCGTGACCCGGTTCAGGGTGTACCCGAAGATCTGGTACACGAACAGCGTCAGCGCGAAGGTAATCGGGACTGCCAGCATCACGACGACGGCGCTGCGCCACCCCATGAACACGGCTACCACGATGCCAACGGCGATCACCGCGAGCCCCAGGTGCTCTTTCAGGGTGGCGACCTTCTCCCTCGCCGTCTCACCGTAGTTTCTTGTCACGACCGAATGGACATCCGCGGGCACGACCCTGCCCTCGAGCCGCTGGAGCGTGTGCTCGAGACGCTGCCCCACTTCCGTGGCGTCAGCCCCCGGCCGCTTGGACACGGAGATGCTCACCATCGGGCTCAGGACTTCGCCCGGCGTACCGTGAAACGTGTAGCTGTCCACTTCGGCTGGCCCGTCGCTCACCCGGGCCACGTCACCCACCTGGACGAGTCGCCCATCCCGCACATCGAGCACGACGCCGGCCACGTCGTCC
>JAMJQV010000184.1 GCA_023554435.1 Gemmatimonadota bacterium
AGCGAGGGCAGCTTCTTCTCTCTCGTCTCGCGGCCCGCCGCGATGACACGCCGGGCGATGGGCGCGAATAGATCGCGCTTGTCAGGATCGATGAAGTTCACGTGGTGAAGGAGGTCCATGGGGAGCGCGCTGCCGGCTCCATCCTCCATCGTGACCGCGAAGCCCTGCAGCCAGCCGTCCACCGGGATCTCGGCAACCTGGATGGGAGGTCTGAGATGGCCCATGTCCGCCGGCAGGTCGAGGGGTCCGATCACGAAATCGACGAACCGCCCGTCCGAACGGTTCTCGACCCGGACGATGTCCCCCCCGGCGGGCAGCTCCGGAGCGGCCAGGTCCAAGTCCTCTACCATGGCCACCGTCATCTGCTGCGCCGACAGGGCTGAAGGCAGCAGGATAACTGCCGACAGCAGTGCCAGGATGCTGCGCCTGATCATGTGCGTGCATCTCCGTCTGAATCATGCATGTCTGGTGCTGGGCCTCGGTCAGCACACACCGATGGTCGTCGGCATGAGCCGCGCGAGTATAGAAAACCGTCCGGGGTGCGTCAACAACAAAAAAAGACGCCCGCTTGGCACGGGCGTCTCTTCCGATCGTATCGCCCCTTCCCGGCTGAACCCGGGCAGGGGACCTCGTGTTCCCGTCAGGGAAGCGGCACCTCGAAATGCACGTAGTTCTTCTCGATGAACTCCGTCCACTGCTCGGGCACTTCGTCGTCCGGGAAAATGGCCTCGACTGGACACTCAGGGACGCACGCCCCACAGTCGATGCACTCCTCGGGGTGGATGTAGTACTGGTCTTCACCCTCGTAGATGCAGTCCACCGGACACACATCCACGCATGAAGCGTCCTTCACCTCGAGACACGGCTGAGCGATGATGTAGGTCATGGCTCCTCTGCAGGTTCGCTGGCAGTCGACGGCGAACGGATCCTTTGGCGTCTCCGTCCGTACCATTGTCTCCGGCTGTGGCAAAGCAGAATAAGCGACGCACCTTCCGGCGGCAACGCCGACCGAAGAGCCATCGAGAAGTGGACTTGCCCGACGCGAGCGGGTAGTTTCCGCCGGCTTCGGAATGGGTGACGAAGAGTCGCTGACGAGCGGCCCGGGACACCCGATCAGGCGAAGAGATCATGCGAAGACTGAACGTCATACAGCCGGACAGCGGCGCGCCCGGCATCGAGGAGCTGTCACCCGGAGGCGGGTGCGGTTCATCGGGCCCGTCGGCCGCGCATTGGCCCGAGAAGAAGCCTCGCTGGCTGCGGGTACGCGCCCCCGGGGGGGATCGGTACCGCGACCTCAAACAGATGATGAAGACTCTGGGTCTGAATTCGGTCTGCGAGGAAGCTCACTGTCCGAACATCGGCGAGTGCTGGGACTCGGGCACCGCCACCTTCCTGATCATGGGCGATCAGTGCACCCGGAACTGTCCGTACTGCGCGATCGCGCACGGGCGGCCGGACGACCTGGATGAAGACGAACCGCGGCGAGTCGCCGAGATGATCGAGCAGTTGCGGCTCAGGCACGTCGTGATCACATCCGTGGACCGGGACGACCTTCCGGACGGTGGGGCGCGGATCTTCGCGTGGGTGATCGAAGAGATCCGGAGCCGGTTGCCGGACTGCTCGATCGAGGTTCTCACGCCCGACTTCCAGGGCATGCCCGACGCGATCGCGCGGGTGATGGCGGCCAAGCCGGAGATCTTCAATCACAACATGGAGACGACCCGGCGCCTGCATAAGACGGCCCGGCCGGGTGGACGGTACGAGCGCTCGCTCGACGTGCTGCGCACGGCCCGCGGCCTCGACGAGGATGTTCTCATCAAGACGGGAATCATGCTCGGGTTGGGCGAGAACGGAGATGACGTCCGGGAGTTCATGGGCGATGCCCTCGCGGCGGGCGTACAGATTCTCACGATCGGACAGTACCTGCGGCCCTCCGAGCGTCATCTGCCGATCGATCGGTACGTGTCGCCCGAGGAGTTTGCCGCATGGAAGCAGCTGGGGGAAGAAATGGGCTTCCTGCACGTGGAAAGCGGACCGCTGGTGCGGAGCAGCTACCACGCGAGGGAGCAAGTCGAAGAACTCAGGGCGAGAGCCGGTATCGCCTGACGCGCCTGGCGTCGGTGGCCGGACGTCCACAAGGAGTAGCGAGTTGGCGAAGACGGAAGACGAGATCATGCAGGGGGACCTTCAGGGCATCCCCCGCGAGAAGCTGATGGAGATGCTGCGCTGGATGGTGCTGTCGCGGCGCTTCGAGGAGAAGACCGCCGAGGCCTATCAAACGGGCAAGATCGGCGGCTTCTGTCACCTGTACATCGGGCAGGAGGCCGTGGCCGCGGGTGCCATCGCCGCCCTGCGCGAGGACGACTACGTGTTCACGGCGTACCGGGACCACGCCCAGGCGCTGGTGCGGGGCGTGAGTTCGGATGCGGTCATGGCCGAACTGTACGGCCGGGTCGGCGGCGCTTCACGGGGCGCCGGCGGTTCGATGCACATCTTCGACCGCGACGTGAACTTCATGGGCGGGCACGGGATCGTGGGGACTCACCTGCCGCTGGCCGCCGGAGTGGGTTACGCCATCAAGTACCGGGGCGGAGACCAGGTCGTGCTGTGCTTCTTCGGCGATTCGGTGGTGAACGGCGGTCCGTTCCACGAGGCCTTCAACATGGTCGCCAAGTGGGAGCTGCCGGTCGTGTATGTCGTGGAGAACAACTCCTACGGCATGGGCACCGACATCGACCGGGTCGCCGCGGTGGACGACCTGTTCACGCGAGCCTGCGCCTACCAGGGCAAGAAGGCCGAGCAGGTCGACGGGATGGACGTGCTCGCGGTGTACGACGCCACGAACCGGGCCGTGGAGCGAGCCCGCGAGACCTCGCGGCCCACGTTCATCGAGGCGCGCACGTACCGCTACCTGGGTCACTCGATGTCCGATCCCGCGCACGGCACCTACCGTTCGCGCGAAGAGGTGCAGGCGGAGCGCGATAACGATGCGATCAACAGCCTGGTCGACCGGATGGAAGAGGCGGGGTTGTTGACGGAAGAGGAGTACAAAGAGCTGGACGCTGCCGTGATCGAGGAGGTGGAGCGAGCGGCGGAGTTTGCCGAGGCCAGTCCGGTGCCGGGTCGCGACGAGATCTACGCCCACGTGTACGCCGACGAGTTCAGGGGTGGGCTGGACCGGAGGGACGCATGGCGCTGATCACCTACCGGGAGGCCCTGAATAGGGCGCTTCGCGAGGAAATGCGGCGCGACGATCGCGTCTTCATCATGGGCGAAGAAGTCGGCGAGTACGACGGAGCGTACAAGGTCTCGAAGGGCCTGCTCGACGAGTTCGGCGAGATGCGCGTCCGCGACACGCCGATCGCGGAGAACGGCTTTGCCGGCCTCGGCGTGGGCGCGGCGGTGGCCGGGCTCCGTCCGGTCGTCGAGTTCATGACCTGGAACTTCGCGCTGCTGGCGTACGACGCGATCGTCAACTCCGCGGCCAAGATGCGCCACATGTCCGGCGGCCAGTTCACGGTGCCGATCGTGTTCCGGGGGCCGGGCGGGTCGGCCCTGCAGCTCGCGGCGCAGCACTCGCAGGTGCCGGATCCCTGGTACGCCAACATCCCGGGACTCAAGGTCTGCACGCCGGCCACGCCGGCCGACGCACTGGGCCTTCTGAAGAGCGCGATCCGGGACGATGACCCGGTCGTGTTCATCGAAGGGGAGTTGCTGTACAACGTGAAGGGTGAGGTGCCGGACGACGAGCACCTCGTCCCGATCGGCCTGGCCGACATCAAGCGGGTCGGTGAGGACGTGACGATCGTCACGCACTCCAAGATGGTGCACGTCGCGATGCAGGCAGCCGAGAAGCTGGCTGCCGAGCACGAGGTCGAGGCCGAGGTCGTGGACCTGCGAAGCCTCCGCCCGCTCGACCTGGACACCTACGTGGCCTCCGTGAAGAAGACGAATCGGGCCGTGGTGCTGGAAGAGGGATGGCCGGTGGCCGGCATCGGAGCGCAGATCGTGGACGACATCCAGCGCGAAGCATTCGACTACCTGGATGCCCCGGTGGCCCGCGTATCCGGGCTCGACGTTCCGATGCACTACGCTCGTGCTCTCGAGAAACTGATCGTGCCTGACGCCGAAGCCGTAATCCGGGCCGTCAAGCACGTCTGCTATCTGGACTGATATGGCTACGAAGATCGTGATGGCGCAGCTCAGCCCGACGATGGAAGAGGGCAAGCTGCTCGAGTGGAAGGTCGCCGAAGGGGACACGATCGAAGCCAGCGACCTGCTGGCCGAGATCGAGACCGACAAGGCCAACATGGACATCGAGGCCCTCGGCGGCGGTGTCGTGCTGAAGATCCTCGTCCAGGAAGGCGAGACGGTACCCGTCGGAGCGCTGATCGGGATCATCGGCGAGGAAGGCGAGGACATCTCGTCTCTCCTGGCGGAGGCCGAGGCGGCCGCCTCGGGGACTCCGGTCGAAGCCGAGCCCGTGGAGTCCGCACCGGTCGAATCGCCTCCCGTCGCGGAGGAGTCCGTGGTGCCGCCCGCGCCGCCGGCCACCCCGCCGGCTGCTCCCGAGCCCGTCGCGCCGGCCCCGCTGGCGCCCGTGTCGCCGCCGGTCGAGCCGCCGCCGGGGGTCGAGCTCCCCCACAGTCACGCCGGGGAGTCGTCGGTGACGGGAACGGTGAAGGCGTCTCCCGTGGCGCGCCGCATGGCGCACGAAGCGGGTCTGAGGGTATCGGATATTCCGGGGTCCGGCCCCGGTGGACGGGTGGTCAAGCGCGACGTGGAGGCCGCCATCTCCGCGGGCGTGCAGGCCTCGGCCCCGACGCCGCCGACGGCCGCCGTCCCTGCGCCCGCGCAGGCCGATGCGGCGCTGCCGGTCGGTCCTCCGCGGCTCGTGGATGAAACGCTCGAGCCTTCTCAGATGCGGAAGGCGATCGCCCGCCGGCTGGTTACCTCGATCGGCCCCGTGCCGCACTTCTTCCTCACGATCGAGGTGGACATGGGCCGGATCCTCGAGCTGAGGAAGGCGATGAACGGCCGGCTCGAGTCCGGGAAGATCGGGGTCAACGACATCCTGGTGAAGGTCACGGCCGAGGCTCTCGCACGGCATCCGGAGATCAACGCGTCCTGGCAGGGCGACACCATCCGCAGGCACGGATCGGTGGACATCGGGATCGCCGTCGCGATCGAGGACGGGCTCATCACTCCGGTCCTGCGTGACGCCGACCGTAAGGGCCTGCTGCAGATCACGACCGAGGCTTCCGAGCTGGTTGGCAGGGCCCGGGAGAAACGGTTGCTGCCCGAGGAGTACCAGGGCGCCACGTTCTCGGTGAGTAACCTGGGGATGTTCGACATCGACCAGTTCACGGCGATCATCAACCCGCCGGAGGCCGCCATCCTCGCCGTGGGCAGCACGTCCGAGAAGGCGGTTGTCGTGGATGGCGAAATCACGGTACGGCAGCGCATGCGGGTGACCATGTCCTGCGATCACCGGGTGATCGACGGCGCGTCCGGGGCCCGCTTCCTACAGACGTTCAAGGCAATGATCGAGAATCCGCTCGAACTGGTGCTCTAGCACCGCTCGCGCGGCACCACCCGGCACGGGCCGGGGAAGAAACGAACGAGGCGAAACCGATGGATGAGAATCTCGACGTACTGGTGATCGGCGCCGGTCCTGCCGGCTACGTTTGCGCGATCCG
>JAMJQV010000185.1 GCA_023554435.1 Gemmatimonadota bacterium
GATGGACCGCGGCGACGACGAAGCGTTCACGCGACCCGATCCGGTTCATCCCGGTGACGCCTGGAACAGCCTCGGACAGCCCGGACAGAGCTTCTTCGCGATCAAGGCAACGTACTGGCTTCCGATTTAGCCCGACCCACCGGTCGCGCCGCTCTCCGTACTGGCGCCCTGTTCGACCGTCCCCTACCGTTGCGTCCATGACACCCTGGGTGACGCGGCTCCTGTTCGCCAACGTGGCGCTGTACTTCCTGTCGGGGGCGATGCCCTCGCTGTACTCCCTTTTCGCGCTGGTGCCCGCGTGGGTCGTCAGCCGGCCGTGGACCCTGTTCACCTACATGTTCCTGCACGGGGGCTTCTGGCACCTCGCGTTCAACATGCTGGTGCTCTACTTCTTCGGACCTCGCCTCGAGAGCAGGCTCGGCGGCCGCGTGTTCCTGCAACTGTACTTCTTCAGTGGACTGGTCGCCGGCCTGGTCTCGGTGATCGTGCCGTTCGTGATCCCGTCGTTTTCCACCATGACCGCCGTCGTGGGCGCCTCCGGCGCGCTGTACGGCGTTCTGTTCGCATTCGCACAGTACTGGCCCGACGAACGGATCCTGATCATACCGATCCCGGTTCCGATCAAGATTCGGACGATGGTGCTCCTCGCGACGCTGATTGCCGTGGGGGGGATCGCCATGGAAATCGCGGGCTCCGCACAGCGCATTGCCCACCACGCGCACCTCGGTGGTTTTCTCGGCGCCTGGCTCTTCTTGAAGTGGCGGGAGAAGAACTCGCCCGCCGCACAGTTCAAGAAGAAGGCCGAGGGTGGAGCGAAGCGAAGCTGGCTGCAGGACCGGGACGCAGCGCAGCGCTGGGCCGCGATCGACCGCGAGGCCCTGCACCCGGTCAACCGGGAAGCGTACGACGAGATCATGGACAAGCTGCGTACCCAGGGACTCCCGAGCCTCACACCACGCGAGCGCGCATTCCTCGACCGCTTCAGCCAGAACTGACGATCCTCTGACCTCATCGCTCGACTTCATGCGAGCGCCAGCCGGTTCTACGTGCTAATATTGAGCATGGTAATCGGAGAACCGCGCCGTGTAGGCGTTCCCTGCATTGCCGGGAGGTTCGCGCATGATCGCCTCGATCCAGTCCTCCCTCTTCGAGCGAATGGTGGCCCTGAGGCGTGATCTTCATCGCCACCCTGAACTCAGCGGGCAGGAGCGAAAGACCACCGATCGACTTTCCCAGGAGTTGGATCGGCTCGGCATCGCGCACAACTGTCCTCTCGAGACCGGCCTGGTGGCCGAGATCGAAGGTCCCCCGCACCTACCCGCGGTCGCGCTGCGCGCCGACATCGACGCCCTTCCAATCCACGAAGACACCGGTCTCGAATTCGCTTCGACCGTGGATGGGGTCATGCATGCGTGCGGCCACGATGCGCACGCCGCGATGCTGGTGGGTGCGGCCGAGCTGCTCGTTGCCGATCCCCAGCCGCTCCCGGCTCCTGTCCGACTGATCTTCCAGCCGGCCGAGGAGGTGGGCACCGGGGCCCGGGCCATGATCGACGCTGGAGTGCTCCAGGACGTGGGCTGCATCTTCGGTGGACACGTGGACGGACGCTTCCAGACGGGCGTGATCGCGGTCGTGGAAGGTACGGTCAACGCGTGCTCCGACGCATTCCGGATTTCGATCCGGGGTCTGCAGGGTCACGCCGCGCGTCCGCACGAGACGGTCGACGCCGTCGTCGTCGGTAGCCTCATCGTGATGGCGGTCCAGACCATCGTGTCGCGGGAAATCGATCCGGCCCACCCGTCCGTACTCTCGATCGGGCGATTCGAGGCAGGAGCCGCACCCAACGTGATCGCGGGCACGGCGACGCTGGAGGGCACCATACGGGCCCAGGAACCGGAAGTCAGGGATCAGCTCCGACGGTCCCTGGAGCGCGTGTGCGCGTCCGTGGGCCAATTGCACGAGGCTCACATTGAATTCCATCTCGATGAGGGCACGCCTCCACTCGTGAACCGGCAGCCCATGGTCGGGGTGGCCAGGGTCGCCGCCGAGGCCGTTGTCGGACCGGACCGGGTCCGGCGTGCCATGCGCGGCGCGAACATGGGGGGTGAGGATTTTTCCTGGTATCTCCAGAACATCCCCGGCTGCTACGTCCGACTCGGGTGCCGTGCGTCCGGTTCTCCAAGTCGGCCCGCGCACTCGAGCCAGTTCCTCGTCGACGAGGAGGTCCTGGGGACCGGCGCGATGTGGCTGGCCGAGGCGGCCCGCGAGGCGGGACGGACGCTGGCCCCACCGGTGGATGACGGAGCCGTCGCCGGAGGTGCGCGATGATCACCATCCGCGAGGCCCTGGATACGGACGTCCAGGGGATCATCGAGATCTACCTGGCCACCTACGGGCAGGACTACGCCTACCCCCAGTACTACGAAGAATTCGAGATCAAGAAGCTGATCTTCTCCGACGAGACGCTCATGCTCGTCGCGGAAGACACAGAGGACCGCCGTGTCGTAGGGACCGCGTCGGTCATTCTCGAGGTGGGCGCCTACACAGACCTCGTCGGCGAGTTCGGGCGGCTGGCCGTGCACCCGGACTACCGGCGGCGCGGAATCGGAACGCAGCTGCTCGAGCAACGCCTGGCCACGGTTAAGGACCGGCTGCACGTTGGGATCATCGAGGCTCGGGTCACCCACCCGTTCACCCAGGCCATCGCGCTCAAGCAGGGGTTCGCACCGGTCGGATTCCTCCCCCTCAAGTACATGTTCGGGGACACTCGGGAGAACATGGGCCTGCTCGTCCAGCTGTTCGGACGCGGCAGAGAACTGCGACGGAACAACCCACGCGTCGTGCCCGAAGTCTACCAGATTGCCGCCACCGCGCTCGAGGCCTGCCGTGTCCCGGTGGACGTCATCGTGGACGAGGACTCGAACCCCTACCCGTTCGGACACGGATTCACGGTGAAGGAGCTCACCACCGAAGGGTATTCCCGCCTGATGCGGATCGAGCGAGGACGGGTACGCAACCGCGAGATCTTCGGACCGATGCGGCTCCAGTACGGCTACTTCAAGCTGATCTCCCACCATTCGAAGTACCTGGTGGCTCGAGATGGCGGACACATCGTGGGCGCCGTGGGCTTCACGCTAGAGCGTCTCGACCGGGTAGTACGGGTGTTCGAGCTCATCTCCCTCCGCGACGAGGTCATCCGCTTCCTCCTCGCGGAGCTGGAGCAGCGCTGCATGGAGGAGTGGGACATCTCGTACATCGAGCTTGACGTAAGCGCCCACGCCCCTCGCATGCAGCGCACGGCGCTGCAGCTCGGCTTCGTCCCGGTGGCTTACGCCCCCGCGCTGGCGTTCGTAGACGTGGAGCGCCTCGACCTGGTGAAGTTCGCCAAGCTCCTGATTCCGCTTGATTTCGGACCGATGATGCTTATCCCACCAGTGAGCGACACCGCGGAGCTCGTGCTCGCCGCGTTTCGTCGCCGGGAAGTTCTTCCCCGTCTCGGCGAAGTGGTCGACCGAGTCGGTCTGTTCGCCGGACTGGAGGAGGAACAGCTCACGCGACTGGCGGCGGCGTGCCAGCACGCCGTCTTCGAACAGGGCGCTGAGGTGTTCCGACAGGGGGAAGCGTGTGAGGAAATGTACCTCCTGCTCGAG
>JAMJQV010000186.1 GCA_023554435.1 Gemmatimonadota bacterium
GCCCGTCGATCAGATCCCCGCCGTCCATCTCCATGTACTCGGAATTCACCGCGTACAGGGAAATTCGCACGTCGCTGTCGCCTGAGCGGGCGTGGAAGCCCCACTCGCCGAGGTCCGCCCCCGGCGCCACCATTCGGATCACGTCGAGGCGGGCCAGCTCGGGGGCCCAGCTCTGGTCGAGAGGGGGATTCCGCATGAACGCGTTCTCTTCCTCCTCCAGGCCCGTGCGGATGCCCCCTCCGCCACCGACCGGCGCGTGGAACACGTAGAACGTGGTGGGTCCGGACGACGCGATGATGTTGCGGAAGCTCTCGTTCACGCCCTGCACGACGGCAGCCATGATGAGCACCACCATCACGCCGATCGTCACGCCGAGGATCGTCAGCCCGCTGCGCACCTTGTTGGCTCGTAGCGAATCGAAGGCGACCAGGAGGCCTTCCTTGAGCGTCGCCCAGATACCCATGCCAACCCGGTCGCGCCTACTCATAGCGCAGCGCGACGATGGGGTCTTGCTTCGCCGCCCGGTACGCCGGGTAGATGCCGGACCCGACTCCGACGACAAGTCCGAGGACGAGCGAGACGACGATCGACCACATCGGGACCGACGCCGGAAGGGGCGTGAGCGCATCCACGGTCTTCCCCAGGCCTATACCGAGGCCGATGCCGATCGCGGCGCCGGCAACCGACAGCGTGGACGACTCCGCCAGGAACTGGAACAGGATGTCCCGGCGCGTGGCTCCGAGGGCCTTGCGAACCCCGATCTCCCGAATCCTCCCCGCCACCGAAAGCAACATGATGTTCATGATCACGATTCCGCCGACAACCAGGGAGACGGAGACCAGGCCCGGAATCGCCGCGAACAGAATCCGGTTGATGGTCTCCCAGGTACTGAGCAGGTCACTGGAGGTCTGGAGCCAGAAGTTGTTCTCCTCGCCCGGGCGAAGCAGGCGATCGCGCCTCAGGGCGGCTTCCACCTCCATCATGGAAGCCTGCATCTCCTCCGTGGTGCGGGCCTTGACCGTGATCTCGCCGATGCGGTCTCGCTGCCAGGCCATGGTCTCGCGGAACGTGGAAATCGGCACGAGGACCGACGCGTCCCGGATGGCGCCCAGAAGACCGCCCTGTCTCTCCCAGACGCCCACCACCTCGAGTCGGGTGGAACCGAGCCGGATCCGCTTTCCGATGGGACCCACCTCGGGAAAGAGCCTCTCGGCGATGTCCGCTCCGATGACGGCCACCTTGAGTGATCTCCGCTCGTCCAGGGTGGTGAGCCCCCGCCCCTCGGCGATGTCCCAGCCCTGCAACGTCTCGTAGCCGTCCGACGCGCCGATGACCCGGATGTTCTTCCGGCTGTGCTCGTCGTACGAGACCTGCCTGAACCCGCGGTCCACGCTGTAGGCGAAGCGCCACGCGTTCGGAACGGCCTGCCGGACCACTTCCACATCGTGCATGGTGAGGTAGGGGTTTCTCGCCTGGCGCCGCCGTTGCTCCTGGCTTTCCGAGCCCGTCTGCACCTGATTTCGACGCACGACCGTGAACGTGTTCACCCCGAAGATCGCGCCGGCGAAGTCGTCCTGGACGTAGCGGTTCATCCCCTCCACCACGGTGATGACCGCGATGAGGAACGTGATACCGATGATCACGCCGATCAGCGTGAACACCGACTTCAGCTTGTGCGCCCAGATCTGCTGCAGGGCGATTCGGATGCCTTCCAGGATTCTCAGCGGTGTCTCCCCGTTCCGTACGTTACACCGGCTGTGTGCGCGGCGCGTCGTGCGACTCGATCATTCCGTCCCGGAGCGTGATCACCCGTTCCGCGTGCGCCGTGATGTGCGGCTCGTGCGTGACCATGATGATGGTCTGTCCGGCATCGTGCAGTGCGTCGAACACGGTCATGATCTCCTCCGAGGTGACCGAGTCGAGGTTTCCGGTCGGCTCGTCAGCGAGGATGATCGAAGGCCCGTTCACCAGGGCCCGCGCGATGGCCACGCGCTGTCTCTGTCCCCCGGACAGCTCGTTCGGCTTGTGATCCATCCGGTCGGCCAGGTCCACCTGCTCCAAAGCGGCCTTTGCGCGCTGGATTCTCTCCCTGGACGAGACACCTGCGTAGATGAGCGGCAGCTCGACGTTGTGCAAAGCGCTGGCCCGAGGCAGGAGATTAAAGGTCTGGAATACGAAGCCGATCTCCCGATTCCGGATACGCGCGAGTTCATCGTCATCCAGGTCCTGCACGGGCTGACCGTTGAGCACGTACTCACCCGATGTCGGCGTATCGAGACACCCGATCAGGTTCATCAACGTGGACTTGCCGGAGCCGGACGGCCCCATGATCGCGATGTACTCGTTCCTCCTGATCGCGACGTCCACTCCGCGCAGAGCGCGAACCGTCTCCGATCCCATCACGTAATGCTTCTTGAGATCGTGCGTTTGTATCACAATGTCGTTTGCCACGCTCATCTATCCCTCGCTGTCCTCGGCCGACGGGCCTGTCTGGTCGCCCTGTCCCTCGACACGCACCAGCGCGCCGTCTTCGAGCTCTCTAATCGCCTGGTACGTGCCTGACACCACGGTCTCGCCCTCTTCGAGTCCAGCCACGACCTCGAAGTAGTTGTCGCCCGCGATACCGATCTCGACGGGCTTGAAACGAACCCGGTCTCCGTCGAGGACGTACACGCCCTCGATCGGCTCGGAGGCCGCCTCACGAGCCGGCGTATCAGCCGCCTGCTCGGCGGAGAGGTCGTCTTCTTCCTG
>JAMJQV010000187.1 GCA_023554435.1 Gemmatimonadota bacterium
CTGCATCCGTCACGCCTTCTCCGCAACCTCCGGCGGAAACCGCCAACCCCATCATCAACGCTGCACCTCCCGCAAGACCTGACCTGTAGCCACTCATCCCACACCTCGAATATCCCGGAGTTCGTCTGCTGTCCGTGTGCCACAATCGGCTTGCATGGTACCGCCGGACGTCGCACCATGACAGCCCCGTGAAGGCGGTCCGGGCGGGACCGCGAAACAACTCGGAAGGAAGTTTGATATGAAGCACCGCATCAATATCGCGCTCGGCGCCCTCGTCGCCCTGGCAATCGTTGCCGGCCCGGGCTCCGCGAGGGCCCAGGACGTCATGACCCCCGAGCTTCTCTGGCAGCTCAAGCGCGTCTCGGCGCCCGCCGTTTCACCGGATGGCCGTGCGCTGGTGTACGGGATCCGGACGTACGACGTCGTGGCGAACAAGGGGGACACGGACCTGTTCCTGCTCGAGGTGGCCGGCGGAGACCCGGTACAGCTGACGGACATGAAGGGCTCGGAGAGCTCGGCGGCCTGGAGGCCCGACGGTCAGTGGATCGGCTTCCTGTCCAGCAAGGGCGGTTCGACTCAGCTGTGGGAGGTCAAGGCCGACGGCAGAAAGATGCGCCAGGTCACCGATGTCGAGGGGGGCATTGCGAACTTCAGGTATTCACCCGATGGCACGCACATTTCGTTTACGGCCGACGTCAAACTCGACAAGACCGTCAACGACCTCTACGCCGACCTTCCCGAGGCGGACGCCCGCATCATGGATGGGCTGATGTACAGGCACTGGGACAGCTGGCACGACTACGCGTACAGCCACCTGTTCGTCGCGCCTTACAAGGACGGCTGGGTGGGAGATGCGGTCGATCTGATGAAGGGACTGCGGGTCGACACCCCTCTCAATCCGTTTGGCGGCGTGGAGCAGATCACCTGGGCGCCGGATGGAAAGACGCTGGCGTACACGGCCAAGCTGACCACGGGCACCGACTACACCGTGAGCACCAACTCGGACCTCTTCCTGGTGAACATCGAATCGGGCGAGACGACGAACCTCACCGAGGGGATGATGGGATACGATGTCGAGCCGGTCTTCTCGCCTGACGGAGGGCGGATCGCCTGGCTCAGCATGGAGCGGGACGGGTACGAGGCGGATCGCAACCGGCTGTTCGTGCACGACTTCGCTTCGGGCTCCAGCGTGGAGCTCACGGCCGAGTACGATAACGACGCGCACTCTCCGGTGTGGTCCGCCGACGGACAGTCGATCTTCTTCACCAGCGAGTCGCGGGGCACGGTGCAGATCTTCACGGTGCCCGCTTCTGGTGGATCGGTCCGCCAGGTCACCGACGGGGTGTTCGACTACGTGTCCCTGGACGTGGCGCAGCTCGAAGGCGGGGAAATCCTGGTCGCGGCGCGCCGTTCGATGTCCTCGCCCAACGAGATCTACCGCGTCGATTCCGGATCCGGCGAGGCACAGCAGATCACGTTCGCCAACCGCGAGATCCTGGCCGGGGTGGAGCTGGGCAGAGTCGAGAAGCGAATGGTCGAGGCCACGGACGGGGGAGAGATCCTGACGTGGGTGATCTACCCGCCGGGATTTGACCCCGCCCGCCGCTACCCCGCCCTCCTGTATGCCCAGGGCGGGCCGCAGGGTACGGTCTCACAGTTCTTTTCGTACCGCTGGAACTTCCAGCTCATGGCGGCCCACGGGTACATCGTCGTGGCGCCCAATCGGCGTGGAGTTCCCAGCTTCGGGCAGGAGTGGAAGGAACAGATCTCCGGCGACTGGGGTGGGCAGGCGATGCAGGACCTGCTGTCCGCGATCGATGATGTCTCTGCCGAGCCCTACGTGGACGAGTCGAGGCTGGGCGCGATCGGCGCCAGTTTCGGCGGCTACACCGTCTATTGGCTGGCCGGCAATCATGAGGGGCGCTTCAGCACCCTGATTGCGCATGCGGGCGTGTTCAATCTGGAGAGCATGTACGGCGCGACCGAGGAGATGTTCTTCGTGAACTTCGACCTCGGGGGAGCGTACTGGGATCGTCCGGCGAGTTACGAGAAGTTCTCACCCCACAAGTTCGTCCAGAACTGGGATACGCCTCTCCTGGTCATTCACGGCGAGAAGGACTTCAGGGTTCCGATTGGCGAGGGCATGCAGGCCTTCGCCGCGGCTCAGCTCCAGGGCATCGAAAGCCGGTTCCTGTATTTCCCGCAGGAGGGACACTGGATCCTGTCGCCCCAGAACGGAATCCTGTGGCACAGGGTGTTCTTCGACTGGCTGGGCCGGTACCTGCAGCCCGTCAGCTGAGCCGGGACCGAACGGGCAGAGATGGGAAGGGGCGGGGCCGGTGGTCTCGCCCCTTCGGCGCATGGATCAATAGTCGCCGCGCACCGCCGTCAGCCGGGCCACGATCCTCGTGGCGAGGGCGCGCGGGAAGAAGCGGGGCAACGTCGTCCCCACCCGGTTGAGGAGGCCCGGGATCACCAGCCGCCGGCCCTTCATCATGCCCGCATAACCGGCGCGGGCCACCGCGGCGGCATCCCCCGTGACCATTCGACCCCCGATGGGGGCGTGCTCCATACCGGCTCGTTTCTGAAACCCGGTGACCGTCGGACCCGGACACAGCGTTGTGACCGAGACCCCGGTGTGGCGCAGCTCTTCGGCCAGCGCTTCGGAAAACGACAGGACGTAGGCCTTGGTGGCGAAGTACACGGCCATGAAGGGCCCGGGTTGAAAGGCCGCGGTTGAAGCGACATTCATGATTCGACCCTCGCCGCGGACCATCATCCGTTCCGCGTACAGGCGCGTGAGATGCGTGAGGGCCGAGATGTTGACCTCGACCATGTCCACCTGCGCTCCGGTGTCGGAGCGGACGAAGCGCCCCATGGTCCCGAACCCGGCGTTGTTGACCAGCACGTCCACCTGGAAACCGGCCTCGCCCAGAAGAGCGGAAATCCGGTCCGGGCTCTCCGGGTCGGACAGGTCGGCCGGGACCGCGAGCGCCCTGACACCGAAGTCCTCCCCCAGGTCGGACGCGATCTTCTCCAGCTGATCCGCTGACCGAGCGACCAGCGCCACATCGTGCCCCTCGCGGGCCAGAAGCTTGGCCAGCTCGTATCCGATACCGCTCGAGGCGCCGGTGACGAGGGCGCCGGGTCTGGCTTGAGTCACGGGTTACACCTGGGAGTAGCGGAAGCAGTCGACCGTGTGATCGTTCACGAGCCCGGCGGCCTGCATGTAGGCGTAGCAGATGGTAGGACCCACGAACTTGAAGCCACGCTTCTTCAAGTCCCGGCTCATGGCCCTGGACTCTTCGGTCTCGGCCGGGAGCTCCGACATGTCCGCCCACGCATTCCGAATCGTCCTGCCGCCGGTGAACCGCCAGATGTACTCGTCGAAGGTGCCGAACTCGCCCTGGACGTCGAGGAACGCACGGGCGTTGCCGACCGCTGAGCGGACCTTGAGGCGGTTCCGCACGATCCCCGGATTCAGCAGGAGAGCTTCCAACTCGGATTCGCCGAACCGGGCCACCGCGACGGGGTCGAAACCCGCGAACGCCTCCCGGTACCCCTCACGCTTTCCCAGGATGGTATCCCAGCTCAAACCGGCTTGCGCTCCCTCGAGAATCAGAAACTCGAAGTGCCGTCGGTCGTCGCGTATGGGTACGCCCCACTCCTCGTCATGATAGGATCGCATGTCCTCGCGCGACCCTGCCCACGCGCAGCGCTGCTTCACGCCAGGCCCACCACGCGATCCACTTCTGACTCGTACTGCTCCATGGACAGGCGACCCTCGACGAAACGCTCCTGCAGGGCTCGAACGCGCGCCTCCGCCGCCCGGAGTCTGGATGGGCGACCGGCGATCGTTGTGGGCAGATCGCGACTGAACCCCGGGGCGACAACCTTCACGGCGACCTCGTGCCTGCCACATATGCACGTCCGCCCCTGGATTCGGCGCTTGTGACACGCCATGCGGCAACCCACACCCACCGCGCAGAACGATACCAAGCAGAAGACCCACGCTCCCAACAGTATCCCGATCATTCTTCTT
>JAMJQV010000188.1 GCA_023554435.1 Gemmatimonadota bacterium
CTCTCGAGCCGATTCGCAACGCTCATCAGACCCTCCTTCTCTGGATTGATGCCCGGCTGGACGGGCGGAGGGGGCGGCCCGTCCATTCCCTGCTACCCGCGGAGTCGATCCGTGCTCCGCGGTTTGCGCCCCGGGACAACCCGGAGCTCACCGGCCGACGTCAGCCGCGGCCAGGCCGGGCTCCGTCATCATCCTCTCGATCTCGTCGACCGTCTTCGGCGCTGCCCCGGAAAGCACGACCGGTCCGCCATCCGTGACCAGGACATCGTCCTCGATGCGGACTCCGATGTTCCACCACCGCTCGTCGACATCGGCGGCCGGAGAGATGTAAATGCCGGGCTCCACGGTGATCACGCTTCCAGCCCGCAGCGGTCCATACGTTCCCACGTCGTGCACATCGAGGCCCAGGTAGTGACTGACCCCGTGAGGGAGGAAACGCCTCAGGCCGCTCGGGTCGGAAATAAGTCCCAACTCCACCAGGCGCTCGGCAAGCACTGCCGACGCCGCGGCGCCCACAGCCTGAAAGCCGACGCCTGGCTGGACCGCGGCAATCGCCGCTTCCTGCGCCTCGAGCACCGCCTCGTAGATCTGCCGCTGCGGTTCGCTGAACCGCCCATTCACCGGCGCGGTGCGAGTCACATCCGCCGAGTACCCCCGGTACTCGGCACCAATGTCCATGACGACCAGGTCTCCGTCTTCCATCCGGCGACGGTTCGACTCGTAGTGCAGGATGGTCGAGTTCTCACCGCTCCCCACGATGCTGGGAAAGCCCGTGTACTCCGCACCGCCCCGGTGGAAGACGTACTCGATCACCGCCTCCACCTCGTACTCGTGGAGACCCGGCTCGATCGAACGCAGCGCCTCGCGGTGGGCCGCAGCGGTGATGTCGATCGCCTCCTGGAGGAACCTCATCTCCTCGTCGGTCTTGATCTCCCGAAGGTCGGTCAGGACGGCCTCGAGGAGCATGGAGTCTGCGAACTCGGCCAGGTTCTCCTCTTTCCACTGGAGCCAGGCCGCCACACTCCCGGCCTCCACGAAGGCCCGCGTCATGTCGGCTGCGGCCGTCCCCGCCGTGGCCTCGACTCCTCCCATCCGGTCCAGCATCCCTATGAGTCGCTGGTAGGATGCCTCGTCCTCGACGCGCAGCATGGCACGCTGGGCGAACCCTGCGCGGCCTGGCGCGACCTCGAGAACGGGAATGTGTCGCTTCAGGTAGGCCAGCTGTGAGGCGAGAGCGGACCCCTGCTCCACCCCGTCAGGCCAGGGCAACACGAACGGCCGTCGCGTCTCCAGAAGCGGGGCCAGGACCTCCTGCAGACGGCCCGTGCCGACCGCGATTTCGACGCCAAGGTCGGCCTCAGCCCGTTCAACTCCGACTCGCCGCCCGTTCCAGGCCTCAGTCCCGGGATCGCGCTCGGGGACGACCAGGATCTCCCGGACCTCTCTTCCATCCACCTCGGCGCCGGCGGGTACCAGGATGAGAACGGTGGCCGGCTCGGTCATGCCCGTCAGGTAGTACAGCGAATTGGACTGGCGGTACTGGTAGTGGACGTCGTTCGAGCGCAGCCTGGCCGGCGAGCTCACCACGATGGCCACGGCATCCTGCGGAAGAGCCGCCAGCACCGCCTCCCGGCGACCCCGGTGGAAATCGGGAGAGGGACGATCTTCGTCATACCGGGCCGGCGCCTCGACCGGCGAGTACGTGCGGCTCTCCTGCGCGAACGCGGGCACCGCGGCCACGAAGACGGCGAGCGGAACGACCAGGGTACGTCGAAGATGTCGAGTCATGATCTCTGTCGGGTGCCGTGGGACCGGAATCGCTCCCGGCCGGTTACTTGATCTTGACCAGTTCGCTATAGCTGCGCAGGTGCCGGAGGGCGGCCGCCCGGTCCCCCGCCCTCTCGTACAGGCGCGACAGGTTGTAGTACGCGTCCGCCAGGAGAGGGTCGGCCTCGATGGCCCGGCGGTATACCTCGGTCGCCTCTTCGGGCTTCCCCAGGTCCTCGAGCACGACACCAAGGTTGTACGCGGCCGTGGCGCTATCCGCGTCCGCGCGGAGGGCCAGCCGGTAACACACCTCGGCCCCCTCGAGGTCCGAGCGCTCGTGCATGAGTACGCCGAGGTTGATGTGGGCATCCGCCAGGCCGGCATCCAACTCCACTGCCCGCCGGAAGGCCTCGGCCGCCTGTTCCGGAGACTGCGCCTGCAGACCGCAGCCCAGCTCATACCAGTCCGCCGCCTCAAGGCTCTTCTGTGTGGCCACGGGTCTCGCGCGCCGGCGGTCGAGCGACTCGACGTCGGTCCCCTTCGAGTCCACCTGCAGGCCCATCCGCACCTGCCCCGACTCGGGGTTCCAGGCCAGGTCATCATCCTGAACGACGAGTTCATCCGCTTCCAGTGTGATACGGATCGCCGTGAGAGGCCGGTCCTCCGGCAGCTGCCGCTTAAGGTCGCGCAGCGAACGGAGCAGCCGCCTGGGTGAGACACCCGAGTTCTCGAGTTCCAGCGCGGTTCTCAGCAGAACGAGATCGCGGAAGTCGAAGCGATACCAGCCCCGCCGCGACCTCTCGGGATGAAGGGAGGCCGATTCGGCCAGTCGCCGTACTCTCTCCTGGGACAGGCCCAGGAGCTCAGCCGCTTCCCGTGTGGAATAGCTTGCCACTCGTCAGGTCCTAGCGGGCAGCCCGCTTCTTGTCCGTCCCCTTGCCGGAAGACGAAGCCCTCTTCGCCGGCTTGCGGTCCTTCGATCCGGTCGCGTCGCCTTTGCCCAGGCTTGCCTTCAGTGCCTCCATGAGGTCGACGATCTTGTCCTCCGCCTCCACCTCTGGAGCCGCGGTGATCTCCTCGCCCTCGATCTTCTTCTCGATCAGGGCCATGACCTTCTTCGAGACTTCGTCCTCGTACTTGTCCGGCTCGAAGGTGTCCGAGGCCGCCTGCTCGATCAGCTGCACGGCCAGGGCCAGCTCATCGTCCTTCACCTCTCCCTCGCCGATCGGCACGTCCTCGAACGCCCGCAGCTCCTGCGAGTAGAACAGCTGCTCGAGGATCAGTCCCTCCCCCATCGGACGGACGAGGACGAGGTACTCCTTGCCTCTCGCCGCATAGCGGGCCAGGGCTGCCCGCCCCGTCTCTCGCAGCGCTGCGCTGAGCAGCCGGTACGCCCGCTCGCCACCCCGATCCGGCCCCAGAAAATAGGCCTTTGCGAGGTACATCCGCTCCACCTGCTCGAAGGGGATGAACTCGGCGATGTCGATCGCGTTGGAGGACTGGGCCTCCAGCACCTTCAACTCGTCTGGCGTGAACAGGACGTACTGCTCGCGAGAGAACTCGTACCCCTTCACCAGTTCCTCCCGCTCCACGAGCCGCTCCTCCTTCGCATCCCAATAGCGCTGTTTCACCCGCGAGTTGGTCGCCGGGTTGATCCAGTTGAAGCTCACCTTCTGGGAATTGTCGGCCGTCGAGTACAGCTTGACCGGAACCGAAACCAGCCCGAAGGAAACTGTGGCCGACGCGATGGGACGTGCGCTCATACATCACTCCTGTTTCACTGGACAGTCTATTAAAATAGGGTGAAACCATGTCTGAACGCGATCCCCTCGTCCCATACAGGGACAAACGAACCGCCGGAGCGACCCCTGAACCGGGCGTTTCCGCTTCGCCTGCAGACGCCGCCGAACCGACCACCGGCGGCGTCACGGGCGGGTTGTTCGTCATCCACAAACACGCGGCCAGCCGCCTTCACTGGGACCTGCGCCTCGAATGGGGCGGCGCCCTGACCTCGTGGGCCGTTCCGAAGGGTCCGTCTCTCGATCCCGCCGAGAAGCGGCTCGCCGTCCACGTCGAGGACCACCCCCTGGAGTACGTCGATTTCGAGGATGTGATCCCTCCCGGCAACTACGGGGCGGGGCCGATGATCGTCTGGGACCGGGGAAACTGGGTCGCCCTCGAGGACCCCGAGGGCGGAATGGCGGAAGGCAAGCTCCTGTTCGAACTCCGCGGCCACAAGCTTCGCGGGGTGTGGACGCTGGTGAAAATGAAGAAGACGGAGAACGAGTGGCTCCTGATCCGCGAGAAGCGGACCCTGTCGAGGACAGAGCTCGCGGAGGCGCCGCAAGCGGACGCGTTGGTCCCACAGGAGTCGATTCTAAGCGGATTGACGGTCGAAGAGCTCGGCGAAGGCGTGGACCGGGGCAGTGTCCTGGCGAAGCTGGCGGAAGACGCGGGCGCCCCCCGTCGCACGGTTCAGGGCGAGAGTGTGAAGATCATGCTTGCGCATACGGCGGACGCGCCGTTCTCGGATCCCGAGTGGATGTTCGAGCTCAAGCTCGATGGGTACCGGATGATCGCCAGTCGCCGCGGCCGCGTTTGCCGCCTGCACACGCGGAACGGCAACGACGCGACGACCTGGTTTCCGGAGATCGTGCGGACGCTGCGGGCCATCCCGGTGGACGATTTCGTGGTCGACGGCGAGATCGTCATGCACGACGAGGCCGGGCGACCGAGTTTTCAGCGCCTCCAGAGACGGGCCCGGATCCGCAGGCCCATGGATGTGAAGCGCGCATCCCTGCGACAGCCGGCGACGTTCTACGCATTCGATTGCCTGGGCGTCATGGGGCACGACCTGCGGGCGCTCCCCCTCGAGGCGAGAAAGGAGATCCTGCGCGAACTCCTGCCACCCGCGGGCCCGCTTCGCTTCGTGGACCACTTCGCCGGCGTCGGCGAGGCGCTGTACGAGCAGGTCACCGCCATGGGCCTCGAGGGAATCGTCGGAAAGAAGGCCGGCAGCCGATACCGGGCCGGTCGGTCCAGGAGCTGGCTCAAGCTTCGTGCAACGCGAACCGCTGACGTGGTCGTGGTGGGCTTCACCGAGCCCAGGGGAGGGCTGAAGGGGCTCGGCGCTCTCCATGTCGCCGGACTGGAGGGAGACAGCCTCGTCTACCTGGGCCGGGTGGGCACCGGGCTTTCCGACAAGCAGCGCAAGGACCTCCGGGCCAGGCTGGAGGAGCTCGAAACGGAAGCTCCGGCGGCGGAGCACGTCGTACCCGAGGGCTCCGACCACTGGGTGCGCCCCAGCGTGGTCGCCGAGGTTCAGTTCCTCGAGCGCACCGAGGATGGACTTCTGAGGCAACCCGTGTTCTCGCATGTACGGGACGACAAGCCGCCAGGCGAGTGTGAGGCCCCGGCGCGCCGCGGCTCATCATCGACGAGCGACGGCGAACGGGACTTCGAGGCCGACGCGACCCAGGGCGCTGTCACCGGTGGACAGACGGACTCTCGGGGAGATCCCACCCTGTCCAACCCGGACAAGGTGTTCTGGCCCGGCGCGGGCTACACCAAGAAAGACCTGTTCGACTACTACCGCGCGATCTCGCCGTGGCTCCTTCCCTACCTGGCGGACCGGCCCCTCGTATTGACCCGATACCCGGATGGCATCGACGGCAAGTCGTTCTACCAGAAGAACGTCCCCGTATCCGCGCCGGAGTGGATCCGGTCGGAGCGAGTGGAGAGCGAGGACTCCGACAAGGCGATCGAGTATTTCGTGGCCGACGACCGTGCTTCCCTGCTCTACATGGCAAACCTGGGGTCGATTCCCCTGCACGTATGGGCCAGCCGGATCGGATCGCTGGATCGCCCGGACTGGTGTGTCCTGGACCTGGACCCCAAAGGCGCTCCCTTCGAGAACGTCGTCCGTATCGCCAGGCTGCTGCACGCGGTATGCGAGGATATCGAGCTTCCGAACTACGTGAAGACGAGCGGGTCCACCGGCCTGCACGTCATGGTCCCCCTGGGGCGGGCTTTCGACTACGAGCAGTCGCGTACCCTGGGCGAGCTCCTGGCTCGCGTGGTCCTCCAGGAAGCGGCCGACATCGCGACGATCGCGCGCTCCCTCGAGGCCCGCGAGGGCAAGGTGTACATCGACTTCCTGCAGAACCGGCGCGGTCAGCTTCTGGTGGCGCCGTTCAGCGTGAGGCCGGTGCCCGGCGCCTCCGTTTCTACGCCGCTCCGGTGGCACGAGGTGAACCGTGGGCTCGACATCCACAAGTTCACCATTCGGAGCGTGCCGAAGCGGCTTGCCCGGTCCAGGAGTGACCCGCTTCGCCCCGTGCTCGATGAGACGCCCGACCTCCCGGCCGTGCTGGCCCGGTTGGCCGGCCGCATGTGAAATGGCCGACGCGACGATCCTCCAGGGAGAACCGATGCAGATCTACGCGGGGACCAGTGGTTT
>JAMJQV010000189.1 GCA_023554435.1 Gemmatimonadota bacterium
CTCGGCGGACTCTGCATCGGGAGCGCCGGTCCTGTCGAGAGTATCATTCTTGCCACTCGCGTTCCCCCGGACGGGCTCGACGGACGGATCGTCTGTCTCCCCACGGCTTCGGCCACCTCGAGGTGCCTCCTGCGCATTCTCCTGGAGATCCGGCTCGGCGTCCGGCCGAACTGGGCGGACTTCGACCAGCAGGCAGGCGATCCGCTTCTTGCCGACACCCGCGACGCTGACGCGGCGCTGTTCATCGGAGACGTAGCACTGCGCAGGGAGTGTGGGTCGGGAGAAACGCACTTCGACCTGGGTGCGGAGTGGACGGAGTGGACGGGGCTGCCGTTCGTCTATGCCCTGTGGCTGGTCGCCGGCAGCGCCGCAGCGCAGCGCCAGACCGAGGAGTTGCACCGGCTCTTTCTGACCAGTCGCGACTCGATTGCGGCGGATAGCGCGTCACTCTCGGAGCGGGCGGGAGCCAGGTACGGCTTTCCTCCGCCACGGCTGCGGTCCTACTGGTCCCGAATCCGATACGACCTGGATGATCGCATGCTCGCCGGACTGCGCCGCTTTCTGGACCTCGCCGCCGAGCTCGGAGATGCACCTCCGGTAGAGGGAATCAGACTGATTCCCTGACGGATCGTTCACAAACTGTCACAAGTCGTCTTCTCCTGGCTCTGTCTTTCACGGACTCTAGGCGCAACCGAGGGCGCGGCCTCGTGCCCGTAGCGCACATGCATCGAGGAGGAGGCGAGATGAGTCGTTCCGTGAACCGGGTCATCCTGGTGGGCAACGCGGGGTCCGATCCGGACGTTCGCGAGACACCATCCGGCAGTACGGTCGCACACCTGTCCCTGGCGACCAACCGGGTCTTTCAGCACAACGGACAGGAGCAGAGAAAGACGGAATGGCACCGACTCACTTTCTGGGCCGGTGCAGCCCAGACCGTGGAGAAATGGGTGCGGAAGGGGACTCGCATGTACGTGGAAGGCCGGATCGAGTACGGCTCGTACGATCGGGACGGAGTGGCCATTCCGACCACGGACGTGATCGTCCAGGAATTCGTCTTCCTGGATCAGAGGGCCAACGGCGACGCGCTGTCCGCGGGGATCGAGCTCGAGGAGTCCACGCTGCTCGACTGAAACACGTTGCGCGATTCCCACGGTGATCGCCAAACTAGTGCGGGTTCCCAACGGCGATGGAGCGGGGATGGCGTCAGGCTCAACGCAGGCCGATTCCGGTCACGGAGGTCCGCACGGGGGCGTAGCCGAGTGCGAGCAGCCGGATCCGATCGATGCGGCTGTGACACCGTCGCGCCGGGTGCTGGTCACCGGCGCGTCAGGTTTCATAGCCGGTCACCTGCTGCCCCGTCTCGCTTCGCGCGGTCACCGCGTTCGGGCCATGTGGCGGGGGAGGGAGGGTGCGGGACGAACCCGCGCGCCCGGGATCGACTGGGTCGAGGGCGACGTGACGCTTCCCGAGACCCTGTCACGAGCCACGTTCGAATGCGATGTGATCGTCCATCTCGCGGGCTGCAGCACGGCCCAGCCGGGCAGCAGTCTCGAGGCCGTGAACGTTGCCGGGACCCGTAACCTGCTGGTCGCCGGACTCGACTCGGGGGTCCAGCGCATCGTGTATCTGAGTGCCCTGGGTGCCAGTCCGGCCGCCGGTCCGTATTTCCGAAGTCGTTTCCAGGCGGAGGACGCGGTCATGTCCTCGGGAGTCGAACACGTGATCGTGCGGCCGGCGGTCGTGTATGGTCCGGAGGACCACTTCGTGAGCTCGATACTGGCTCTTCTCCGCAAGCTGCCGGTATTTCCCATGCTCGGTGACGGTACGTTCAGGCTTCAGCCGATCGCGGTGGAGGACCTGGTGGATGTACTGACGCAGTCGGTCGAGCGTCCGGACGTCGAGGGCGGACTCTACGAGGTCGCGGGGCCCGACCGGATCAGCTTCACGAGCATCGTGCGGACCGTCGGAGAAGTGGCAGCTCTGCGGCGCCCCATTCTGCCGCTTCCTGACGGGGTTGCCTCGCCCGTAACGCGGCTCGCCCAGGGCGCCGGGTTCGCGACGCCTTTCACGAAGGAGCAACTCGACGTGCTGCGTCGGGGCAGCGTTCTCAGCGGAGACGACAATCCGCTCCGTACCGTATTCCGCATCAAGCCGTTGCCCTTCCGCGACGCGCTCGAAGACTACCTGGCGTCCGGACCGGGAAGACCGGAAGACGGCAGCCGGTCGGGAGGCGCCACATGACTCGTGCGGGAGGTTTGCCCGTCTCCGGGGGGCACGGAGCCCCGGCCGACGACCATCACGGAGCCGGATTTCTCACGGTCGGGAATTTCCTCTCGCTGCTCCGCATTCCTCTCGGGTTCATGTTCCTGGTCGTCAGCGAACCCAAGTGGGTCGCCGCCATCGTGATCGCCGGCGCCGCGACGGATCTGCTGGACGGCCTGATCGCGCGACTGACACACACGGAGTCCGAGATCGGGGCGCTCCTGGATCCGTTTTGCGACCGGATCTTCGTGTTCCTGGCCCTGGTTTCGTTTCTGCCCACCGGTCGCATCGACTGGGCGGAATTCCTGATCTTGATTCTCCGTGACATCTTTACGGGCGGGGTCTTCTGGGTGGGCAGGCTGGCCGGCAAGGAGATGCCGTTCCACTCGAGGATGGGAGGCAAGGTGACGACGGCGCTGCAGGTCGCTGCGCTGCTGACCCTGATCTTCTATCCGGAGTATGTGAAGGTTCCCGTCTACGCTGCCGGCGTCGCGGCCGTCTACGCGATCATCGACTACGGAATGGCGGGCGTCCGAAAGATGGCGCCCGCCTGAACGATGCCTGGCTCGTCAGCGCTCCAGAACGTTGGGCGTCAGGGGCGCGCCCGGGGCCATGCGCTCGATGCCGCCCACGACCACCTGGG
>JAMJQV010000190.1 GCA_023554435.1 Gemmatimonadota bacterium
GGCAGACTGGTCGACGTCCGGTCGCCGCAGGAGTATCGGGGTGAGCTGCTGCATATGCCCGACTACCCGCAGGAAGGGGCCTTGCGCGGCGGGCACATCCCCGGGGCGGCCAGCGTCCCGTGGAAGCGGGCGGCCAACGACGACGGCACCTTCAAGTCAGCGGACGAGTTGCGCGCGATCTACGAGCAGGAGATTGGCCTGAGGCCGGATGAGGACGTGATCGCATACTGCCGGATCGGAGAGCGATCGAGCCACACCTGGTTCGTGCTCACGCATTTGCTGGGCTTCCAGCGTGTGCGCAACTACGACGGATCCTGGACCGAATGGGGCAACCTGGTGGGCGCCCCGATCGAAAAGTAGGCGCCAACTCCCACCAGGGCCGCCCACAGTGGGGACAGGCTGGCCAGACCGGCCTGTCCCCCGACCAGGATCGATCCCGCCATCGCTGCCAGAGCAAGCCATTGGGCTGCGCGAACCCGACGTCCGCGCAGGAGGTTTCCGCCAGTATCTGAGAAAGTGCGCGGCGATCCAGATGCTGCGATCAGGAAGAGGAACGGAACCATCAGCGCCAGGGCCAGTCCCATCAGCAGGGTCAGCGGCACTGGTGCCGTGCCCGCGGAGCGGCTCAGTCCGACACCCAGCAGACCTATCGAGGCCCCGGCGGCGGCGAGGTGAATCCGATGAGCCGGGTCAAGGATCGCATCGAGGACGAAGGCCCCGGCAGCCGCGAGAGCCAGAACCGGCTGTCCACGCCAAACGGCCACTCCCACCAGGGCCAGGATGCCGATCGTGTCCAGCGGTTGCGCTGCAGGCCCGACAGTCCGGTTCACGATCCGAAGCACCAACAGGATGAGCAGCACTCCCGCGAGGTCCGGGCGCCCGAGCACCGTCTGCGGGACCAGGCTGAGCGCAGCGGCCACGAATGCCGATGCGTCGTGGTCGGGATCCAATTCCCGGGCGATGGCCCAGGCCAGGAAGAACCCGATCGCCAGCACGAGAGCTCCTGTGAACGACTCCAGGGGGTGGGTGCCGGTCAGGCGCCTCACCGCAAAGCCGAGGATCGCCACAACGAGTGCCAGGCCAGCGATCGCCTGGTTGGTCGGGTAGCGCCGGTCGATCGGGCGGCCGATCGAACTGAAGCGACTCGGGCCTTTGCTCACAGTAGCTCTCCTTCTCGCCTCAAACAGGCGGCCGTCCGGTCCGAACCAGCTCTTTGTACTCGCGCCCGATCCGGAAGGCGACGACCAACCAGATCAGCACGAGGACGATGTTGAGCAGAGCGAATGCCCGGATGCTGGTGCCCAGGAAGTTGGCGACGACGAAGACGGTCAGGCCGGCGAGCGTATCTCCGACCCGCTTCGAGAACGCGTCCGTCACCTGTTTGGCCTTGTACTTCTGCTCTCGGGTGGTAGGCAGGAACAGCGCCTGTTGCACCGTGTTCTGGAGCGAGTAGTCGGTGGAGTTCTCAGCCGTTTTGGCCCACCGCACGTACTTGATAACCGGGTACAGGGCGATCAACGCGTACGATCCGAGGGCAATGATCGGAAGGATCATGATCGCCACGTGCACGCCGAAGTACTTGATGATGCGCGAGACGAAGAAGAGCTGGGTCACGAGGGCGACGACGTTGACCCAGTAGTAGAAACTGCCGCGGAATGCGGTGGCCCACTGGCTGACCGTGAGGGAGCCGGTCGGATCTGCGGCCACAGCATCCTCCGCCGCACTCGCGATCAGGAAGTTGAGCAGGTTCTCGCCGTTCGTGTTGACCCAGTTGAGCAGCAGCACGAGGACGGCGATGTACAGCAGGTATCTCGTCTTGAAGACCAGGGCGAACGCGCCCTTCCCTGACTCGATCGCCGGCTCCACGACAGGCGGTTCCGCTTCGACGTCTCCACGCTCTTCCCTCTCGAGGGCCTCTTTCAATGCCTCACGGAGATTCTTGAACTCGCCGGTGTCCATTCGAAACTCGCCCGTCGCGGCCGGCGAGGTGGCGGTGCTCAGGCCCGGATCGACCGTCGCCTCCGTCCGAATCCGTTCGCGCCGGTCCACCCAGTTCGTCAGCAGAAGGCTGAACACCAGCAGGCCACCGGCGAGAAGCATCGGAAGGTAGAGGCCGAGCGGCTCGACCATCTCGGCGACGGCCCTGGCCCCGACTATGGCTCCGAGCGCACCGCCCACCTGCACGATGGGGAAGAGACGCTCGCCCTCCTCGTTCGTATACAGGTCGTTGGCAAAGCCCCAGAACAGGGCCAGGATCATGACGTTGAAGATCCCGATCCAGATGAAGAAGGCGACGCCGATCTCGATACCGGCCCGCCCGACGAGGAAGAAGGCGACAGTGCATGCGGCAAAGAACAGAGTGACCGAGTTGATCAGTCGTCGGCGCGGGTAACGATCCGCCATCTTCCCGTACAGGGCGATGACGGGCACGAGGAGAAAAGCCATGGCGGCTGACATGTAAGCCGCGAACTCCGGCCCTTTTTCGCCGATGATCAGCCCGTCGCGCAGGGGCTTCAGGATGTAGTAGGCCGTGAGGAGCAGGAACACGTTCACCGCCAGGATCAGGACGTTGGCTCCTTCTCCTGCCTTGACGTCCGCGAACAACCGCAGGGCCCGGTCGAGCACATTGGGATGGCGTTCGCCGTTCACTCTTTCCTCCAATCCGGGGATCGCCGGACCTCGACCCGACACTCGCAACGCCAGGGTTCAGCGGTGCTCGGCCCAATTGTAAGCCCGGTCGCCCCCGGTCCGCGAACCCTGAAGCCGCGTTCAGGCGTATGGAGAGGCATGCCGATCATTCCGATCGGCGAGGGAGGGCCTACACATGCCGAAGAGCAACCGCGGGCGGGCGCCCCGCGACCGAAGGAAGCCGTACCGGTTCCCGAAGCCTCCGTGCTCGCCGGAGCCGCCGCGACCGCCGGAGCCCGTCCGACCGCATCCGCCGGGCTGCGACACGGGCCCCTCCCTCGACGAGCTCCGCAAACGCCTGCGGCGCAAGTCATAGGGCGGAGCTGGTCACCCCTCGGGAGTGCCGTTCTAGCCCTGTTCGCCCGCGGTGGCCATCGCGGCCGTGAACTCGTCCTGTCCGAGCAACTTCCCGAGGCAGTCCTGGAAGCTGTCCAGCATCGCGTTCGGCCGCATCCCCGTGAGACCCAGGTTCTTTCCCCTGGCGAAACCGTCCGACGATCCGGCGAACACCATCGACTCCGTTTCCGCGTCGTACAGCTGCCAGTCCACCGTCAGCCTGACGTCGTAGAGCCGCGTGATCGAAATGCGGGTCAGGGTTCCGGCCAGCCTGTAGCGCACCGGCTCGTACATGCCGCCGACGAAGTCGAGCTGGGTCCCCTGATCCAGCAGAGGAAGACCGGCTGCCTGCAGGTCCTGCACGGCTACCTGGACATCGGTGGACCCCCTGTCCAGCAGGGTCAGTTCAGCGAGCCAGCGGTAGACGGTTGGGAACTGGTTGCCTCCGGCCGCGCTTGTCTCACCGAGGTACTGGCGGTGCGGGATATCCGCCACGACCCCGAACATGTCGATTCCCATGTCGAGCATATCCGCAGGAGTGAAATCGGCGACGGGCTGGGAAGTGGTCGAAGAGCATGCGCCGAGGGCGATGGCGCCGATGAGCAGTCGCAGGTATCGAGACATGTGAACCTCCGTTCTAGTCTCTTCCTGGAGTGGCCTACTCCAATAAGGTACAGCTTCCCGACGGACGGCGTTACCTGCCGTGAGAAGGGCGCGGTGGTTGTGCAACCCTGCCGGGAAGGACAGAATCCCCTCGACTCGTTTTGAAGATCACCAGAATCGCCAGGACGCCTTGATAATGACCAAGCTCAGGACCATTGCCGCCCTTCTCGTGGCGGCGACTGTGTTCGTCGCTCAGCCCGTTTCCGCGGCAGCCCAGGACGCAGCCGCCACGGATCCCATGCCCGAACTGCTGACCCGGCTCGGCGAGATCGAAGCCAGGATCGGCTACCTGCAGATCCGCTTCGAAGATGCGGTGGGCGAAGACGAGGAACTGTTCGCCGACCAGCTCGCCCGAAGATGGCGTGAGCATCACACGCTTCTCGGCGACATGGTGACCGCCACCCAATCCGCCCGTGAAGCCGGGACCGAGAAGCCGGATGCCACTGCAAGAATTCGGGTGGCGGTCGAGCGCGAGTTCGGCTTCATCCGTCAGTATGCCGAACGCGTCCAGGAGCGGATCCTGGCTCTGCGCGTCGCCCGTCCGGACACGCCGCCCGAAGATCTGTTCGCGCTCGAGATACAGCTCACGGAGTTGAACAAGGACCTGGACGAGCTCATTGCGGCGTTGACGGACGACATCGAGCACGCGGAGGTCGTAGGCGCGGACCTCGGACCGGAAGTAGCTCTGCTCGACCACCGGTTGGAGGATCGGGCAGCTACGATCGCGGCGCGCATCGAACTGACGCTTGATCAACGGGCTGCTCTGAGGGACCGCATCAGGAAGGCCGGTGCTGACAGCGTCGCGATCCAGAGAGAACTCGATGCACTCGTCGAGAAGCTGTACGGGACGACGACGAGCCTGGAGACCATGACCGCGCTGATGGCGAGGCGTGACCTCCCGACGACAGACTACCGGCGCCTGCTGGTCGAGGCGACGGGCAACCTGGACGTGAACATCCTGGATGTCGAAGTCGTGGGCGGTCTGGTCGGGGATCGTTGGAGGACCGTACGCGACTGGTTCAAGAACCGCACGCCAGGGATCCTGGTCAAGCTCGCGACCATTCTGTTCGTCATCTTCGTGTTCGGGATTCTGGCCCGCGTGACCCGAAAGGTCGTGGGCAAGGCCATTGCCGCAGCCAAGGTCGAGAGCAGCGAGCTTCTGCGCCGGCTGCTCGTCGGTATGGCCTCGAAGCTCATGTGGCTGATTGCCTTCCTGGTCGTCCTGTCCGTGTTGGGCATCGACGTGGGACCGATGCTGGCGGGTCTCGGCATCGCCGGATTCGTGCTCGGTTTCGCCCTGCAGGACACTCTCTCCAACTTCGCGGCTGGACTGATGATCATGGCGTACCAGCCATTCGATGTGGGGGACGTCGTGTCCGCGGCCGGCGTGAAGGGAAAGGTAGACTCCGTTTCCCTGGTCTCGACCGTAATCACGACGTTCGACAACCAGATCCTGATCCTGCCGAACAACAAGGTGTGGGGCGACGTGATCAACAACGTCACGGCGCAGGCTACCAGGCGCGTGGATCTCGTGTTCGGGATCGGCTACGAGGACGATGCCGCCAAGGCGCAGGGCATCATGGAGGACGTACTCCGCAACCACGAACTGGTGCTGGACGAACCTGAATCCGTTGTTCGGCTGCACGAGCTGGGAGATTCTTCGGTGAACTTCATCTGCCGGCCCTGGTGTCTTACGGCCGACTACTGGGACGTCTACTGGGACGTCACGCAGACGGTAAAACAGCGGTTCGACGCCGAGGGCATCTCCATTCCCTTCCCGCAACGCGATGTGCACATTTACCAGCAGAGCGAGGTGGAGGGCGAGTAGAACCGCTGGCTGAGCGACCGAAGACGGAGGGTAGACGGGGATGGGACGAGGGCGTCGGGACATCGCACGAGGTAAGCCGCTGCTACGAATGGCGT
>JAMJQV010000191.1 GCA_023554435.1 Gemmatimonadota bacterium
CGTACACGATGCGGCCCGGCTCCGCGATCTGCTCACCCGTGAAGGGGTTCTTCGAGTTCAGGTGGTTGACCACCTGGCTGTCACCGAGGTTCTGAACCCCGAATCGCAGCAGCAGCGTCCGGGTGAGGCTCCAGCCGAACCGCAGGTCGGCGGTCGTCCAGCCGTCCGTCGGAGTCTCACCCCTCGAGGTGGAGACCCGGTCCTGACTCCCTGCGACTCTGAAGATGGCCTCCCCGTGGAAGCGCCGGTTCGGCATGTCATACCGGAGTCCTGCCGAGCCACGCCACGGCATGACGGCGAATGCGGGCTCGTCCAGGGTCCGGTCCTCACCCCACAGGTAGTCCGTGCGCAGGTTCAACGTCCACGAGCGTGCCAGCAGGATCCCGGCTGCCGCCTCGAAGCCCCAGTAGAACGCCTCGCCGTTGACGTACTGATAGACGACATCGGGCGCCATCGGGAGCTTCTTCTCGAGGTCGGTGGGCTCGAGCGTGATGTAGTCGGCGATGTTCCGCACGAACACGTTGCCCTGAAGGTTGACGACGGAGTATGAACCGTCGAACCCGAGGTCGAACTGCGTGCTCCGCTCCGGCTTCAGGTCCGGATTGCCCACGAATTCGGCCGACAACTGGCCCTTCGAGGCGGGAAACCGATCGGCGAAGAGCTCGTTGGCGTCCGGCGTGCGCACGGCGGACCCGGCGCCCGCGAACAGCATCCAGTTGCGACTGAGGTGCATGCCCAGGGTGGCCGCGCCGCTCAGGTCCGTGCTGGACGTCGAGGTCCGGTCCGAGACGTTGTCCGTGAACCACTCGCTGGGCCTCCCGGCCTCCGAGCCCGCAAGGTCCAGGCGGACCGTGGCCGAGAAGTCCAGGACCCCCGAGAATGCCCGGTCTCCCCTCAGGAACACTCCACCGGCATTCGTGGTGACATCGGGCCACACCACGTCCGCCATCATCACCATGTCGGTCATGGCGTTTCGGATTTCCCGGTCACCGTCCCGGTTGGCCGAGTAGACGTCGCCTCCCGCCTCGATCTCCCACCCGTCGGTCTGGAACAGCGCTGCCGCGCGTCCGCCGGCCACGCGCGTCCCTGTCTCGACGCCTACCGTCATCATCTCCGCGGTCGGCTTGTTCTCATTGCCCATCCCGTGATCGACCGTGTTGTAGTAGGCGTTCACGTTCAGGCCGCGAAACGAGCCCTGTCCGGCGCTAAGCGAGTACTCAGCGGATCCGTTCCACGTCCGGAAGTAATTGGCGTCGAGGATGCGGCCCGGGTAGTCGATCGGCCCCTGGTCCTGGTATCCCCCCGCGACTACGAGGCTCGACCGTGGAGCCAGCTGGAAGCCCACCTTGCCTCGTGCCTCCCAACTCGTGTAGTCACCTGGAACGGCGTTTCCATCCCCGTCCGTGTAGTCCTCGCCCTGTCGATAGGCGCCGAATCCCCAGTAGGACAAGGCGCCCGAACGGCCGACCAGGCCGGCGGACGTCTCTGCCCCGTTGACGTTCGAATCGAACCCGGCCGTCAGGTTGCCGTGCAGGGCTCCCGAGCGCTCCGGGGGAAGCTGCTGGGTCCCGGCCCGGATGGCGCTGAGGCTGCCGGCTCCCCACGTCAGCGCATATGGTCCTTTCACCACCTGCAGCGTCCGGTAGGCGAGAGCATCGACGTGGGTGAGAGGCGCGTCCATGCGCCCGGGTCCGGCGGGGAATCTCCGCTCGCCGTCCACGAACGAGGAGATCTGTGTCTCCATGAGGCCCTGGATGTTGGGGTCGAGCCCGAGAGCTCCCCGGCGCGCGGCGTCGACACCGGCGACTTCCCGCAACAGCTCACCAGGGTCTCGCGGATTGGCCTCCCGCACCGCCTGCTGCTCCATCTGGCTCTGCCGGCGAAGGTCGGGTCGCAAGACGGACACCGCGATCCCAGGCACCTGGATCGGCTCGACCGCCATGGTCACCAACAGTGTCGTCGTTTCGCCTGGCCGCACCGTCACCGTCGTATCCATCGAGACGAAACCGATCGCACTCAGGCGAATGGACACGGCGCCGGGCCGCAGGCGAGCGAGGTGGAATCTCCCCGTGCCGTCCGTGGGCATGCGCATCCCGGTCTCGACGACTTCCACCATCGCCGAAACCACCGGGTCTCCGGTACCGCTGGCCACCGCGCTTCCCACCACATCTCCGGTCTCTTGGCCCGCCGCGCCCGCTGGCACACCGAACCACAATGCGACTGCCACGAGGGCCGTACGCATGGTTCCTGTACAGGTCATCTATGAATTCCCCTCCGAGTCGTACTCGTGAGCGAGTACGGCTGTAGGCCATGACTGCGTCGGCGGTGCTCGCTTCCGAGGTCACCGACAGGGTCGTCAGATAGTCAGGCGAGTACGGCTAGGGGAAAGGTGGGGCGTTCGGGTAGGGAAGCCGGTGCTGGTCCGCACAGGTCTCGACCTGGTCCTGGCTCGGGAGGGTCTCATTCGAGGCCATCCGGCCGGCTGCGCACAGCGTTCGGGCGGCAGAAAGATCCGCCATTCCCGTACCGATGGAGCAGTCGCCGAGGCAATCGCACGGGTCGGAGCCGCCGTGATGAGAACTGGCTTCCGCCAGGTCCTGCTCGTGATCCTCACCGGACGCACACGGAAGCGGAACGTCGGAGTGATGGTGCGCTGCTGAGTGGACAGGGGCGGTCGCCTGCGTGCTGTGGCGGTGGCCTTCGCCCTCTGCGTCCGCATGGATACAGCCCCCGATCCCGGCAGCTCCGGCGGTCGATGCGCATACGTACGCCAGCGCCAGCCAGGCGCCCACGGCGCGCACCGTCCTGCCTCTTCGGCGGAGTCCTCCGGATCGAAACATCCCCGAAGGTCGACGGAAGCGCAGGTCCGGTCAAGCTATCGGGGCGGATACCCGCTACGAGCCGGATCAGCCCGAAACGAGGCGCTTCCGGGCTTCCAGCAGCTCGCGGCGGTCGTGGGCGCTGACTTCAGGATAAGCCAGGGCGAGGCTGGAGAGCGTCCGGCATACGACCTCCGAGACGGCCAGCCGCATGAACCGCTTGTCGTCCGCCGGGATGGCGTACCAGGGCGCCCAGGGCCTGGATGTCGCGTTCAGAGCATCTTCGTACGCGCTCATGTACGCGTCCCAGTGCTCGCGTTCGTCCACGTCGCCGGCATTGAACTTCCAGTTCTTCTCGGGCTCGTCGATCCGGTCCAGGAATCGACGCTTCTGCTCCTCGCGCGACACGTTGAGCCAGAACTTGAGGATCACCGTTCCGTTCCGGGCCAGGTGCTTCTCGTGATCGCGGATGGACTCGAAGCGCTCGTCCCAGATCCGATTCGGATCGATGGCGTAGGGAAGCCGCTGGTTTTCCAGGATGCCCGGGTGAACGCGCACCACGAGAACTTCCTCGTAGTAGCTCCGATTGAAGATCCCTATGCGGCCCCGCTCCGGCAGACGGACGGCGCTTCGCCACAGGAAGTCGTGATCCAGTTCCTGCTCCGAAGGCCTTTTGAAGGAGAAGACCTGGACCCCGGCCGGGTTGATTCCACTCATCACGGCCCGGATGGTGCCGTCCTTACCCGCCGCGTCCATCGCCTGGAAGACCAGGAGAACCGAATAGCGATCCTGCGCGGCAAGCATGCGCTGCAGGTCGTCGAGCTCGTCGATGCGGTCCTTCAGCGCCTTGCGGGCAGACTTGCCCGAGGGTCCTGACTCCGGCGGTGCGGTAGGGAAAGCCGGTATCCGGAATCTGCCGT
>JAMJQV010000192.1 GCA_023554435.1 Gemmatimonadota bacterium
GTTGTCACTGGTGAAGATCACGACCGTGTTCTCAGCCACTCCCACCTCTTCGAGCGTGCGCAGAATAGCTCCGATTCCCTCGTCCATGCGGGTGATCATGCCGGCGTAGGCGGCTCGCGGTGTCCTGTGGGGCAGGTAGCCGCGATCTCCCGGATACGGTGTGTCGGCGAACTGGCCCTCATACTCGGCGGCCGACTCGTCGGGCACCTGGAGAGCCACGTGGGGGACGGGAAAGGGTAGATACAGGAAGAACGGTTCGGCCGCGTGTTCCTGAACGAAGGAGATGGCGTCGTCCATCATGACATCCATGGCGTACGTCTCGCCGCTGTATCCCGCGTACGAGGCCGGGTCGTTCGGGTCTGCGCCCGCGGGGAGCCGCTGGTGGGCCCTGAACGGCGGATTCCCAGGCAACGTCTCCCGCGTGCCGTTTCTCCACAGGTGCGTGGGGTAGTAGTTGTGGGCCTCGCGCTGGCACATGTACCCGTACCAATGATCGAAGCCCTGCAGATTGGGCTCGCCGCTGTCGCCAGGGCCTCCGAGCCCCCATTTGCCGATCGCGGCCGTCACGTAGCCCGCGTCCTGCAGCATGCGCCCGATGGTGTACGTCCCCGGGGGAAGGGGGTGATTCCCCTCGTTCAGGGTGTCCCGCCACACGTCGCCCCGTTCGTTCATCTCGTCGTTGTCGCGCACCACGGCGTGACCCGTGTGCAGGCCCGTCAGAAGGGTGGCTCTCGAGGGTGCGCAAACGGGACTGCCGGAATAGTGCCGGGTGAACCGCATCCCCTCCTCCGCCAGGCGGTCCAGCGTCGGCGTTCGGATCCGCTGCTGCCCGTAGCTACCCAACTCTCCGTAGCCCAGGTCATCCGCCACGATGAGGACGATGTTCGGCTTGGGCGAGTCCGCATCGGGCTGGCAGGCGCCGAGGCCCAGACCGAGGATTATGAGTGCCAGTATGTAGCTATGCCACTTCATATTATACGTGTTTCTTTGGAGTCGTTCCTTACAGATGTGAGAGGTCCGACAAAAGCCCATCCAGTAGTGCCGCCGGGAAGACGCCGTCCGCCTCGAAGGCGTCCCGTTGCTCGGCCACGGCGGCGGCCACCTCACGGAAGCTCCAGGGTACGGAAGTGGCCCTTCCCTTTCCGTCCTTCACGGCGGTGGCCGAGGTAGCCTCCAGGAGCTCGTCGAGCCCCTCCGTCTCGGCACCCTTGATCATCGCCAGCGCCGCTCCTGCCAGCAGCAAGTGCGGGAACACCGATCCATCGGGCAGCCGGAACTCGATCGTCGCCGGATTGACGGGACGCCCCCTCGAATCCATGGCCTGCGCCGGCAGCCGGATCAGGGCGGACCGGTCGTACTCGCCCCAGGTGATTCGGTTTGGCGCTTCCTTGGCCTGGGTGAGCCTCGTGAGCGAGCCCTGCGCCCGATTGCCGAACGCCATGAGGGCAGCCCCCGTCTGTACCAGGCCGCCAATCAGCCATCGAGCCGGGTCCGAGAGCGAGCCCCCGGTTTCGCGAACCGGTGTGAGCTTTCCGTTTCGGGCGGGAGCGAGGTGGAAGTGAAGCCCATTCCCCGCATGCCCCTCGGCCATGATCGGCTCCGTACTGCAGCGCATGCCGTTCTGGTGAGCCAGATTCCGCAACACCCACTGGGTGAGCAGCACGGCCTCGTCCGCCCTGGGCAGGGTCTCGAGACCGAGCTCGATCTCGTGCTGCTCCCAGATCACTCCGTCCGGCTCACGCGCCTCGATGTATCCCACCTCGCTGTGCCCGTACTTCACGTTGAGCCCGAGGTCCACCAGGAGTTCCAGCGCACGCCGTCGCAGGGGCTCGCCGAACACGAACGGAGACACGGAATGGTATCCCCGATCGTCGGCCCCGTAGATATCGCTTTCGTCCCGCCGCTTGCCCAGGAAATATTCGACCTCGCCCAATGCGAGTAGGTCGGTTCCCGTATGCGCGCGCAGGCGCTCCATCGCGCGGCGAACGATCGTATCCGGCGACTGCGGCAGCGGCTCACCGTCCGGCCCCGCATGGCCGCACATGAGCACCAGGGTGGGGACGGCGGAGAACGGGTCGAGGAAGCCCGATTCAATCCGGGGGCGGAGGACGATGTCCGAAGCGCCTGTCGGGATTCCCGAGCGCGGAAACAGGCTCGATCCATCGGCCCGTTCGCCTGCCTCGCACACCCGACGCAGGCTGGCCGCATCGTGGGGCATGAAATCGAGGCGCTTGAGCCAGCCATCGCCTCCGACGTGCATCAGGCTCAGGCCCCGCGCCCGCCCGCGGCGAAACAGGTCCACCAGGTCCTCGACCGTCCAGTCCTCGCGTAACCGTCCCAGGGTGCGCTCGAGGCCACCTTCTCCGAACGTGTCCTGCCCGGCAAGCTCGTCGTTCACGGTTCCTCCGTTTGGTCGGCACGGCCGGCGAAGACAACAAAGCCGCGGGAGCCCAAGAGCCCCCGCGGCCGCCTGCGCTCTCCTGCTCTTGAATCTACTCCAATACGACGATGTTGCGCTCTTCGCAGACTTCCTTCAACTGGTCGGGCCACACCGTCACGCTCACCTCGCCCAGGTGCGCCTTTCGGAGCAGCAGCATGTAGGTGCGCGACTGTCCGATCCCGCCACCGATGCTGAGGGGAATCTCGTCGTTCAGAATCGCCTGGTGATAGGGCTGTTCGAGATAGTCCATCTGGCCGCTCAGCTCGAGCTGCTGGACCAGCGTGTCCTTCGTCACCCGCACGCCCATGGACGTCAACTCGTGCCGGCGCTTCGTGACAGGGTTCCAGACCAAAATGTCACCGTTCAGTCCGTGCGTGTCCTTGCCCGTCTCGGCTGAGGTATCGGTCACCCAGTCGTCGTAGTCCGCGGCCCGCATTTCGTGTGGATATCCATCGGCGAGGGTCCAGCCGATGCCGTAGATGAACACCGCGCCCAGCTCCTGCAAAATGGCGGTCTCACGCTTCTTGCGGGGCAGGTCGGGGTACTTGGCGAGCAGGTCCTCGGCGTGGATGAAGTGGAGCTTCTCCGGGATCTGCGGGTACTTGTCGGTCTTGAGCGCGGGGTACTTCTCCTG
>JAMJQV010000193.1 GCA_023554435.1 Gemmatimonadota bacterium
TGGCCATCATGCCGCACCCGGAACGTGGCTTCCTGAGCTGGCAATGCGGCTGGAACCCGCCCGAATGGAGGGATGCGATCCGCGCGGCGGCGGACCAGGGGCAGCCGTTCCCGTCTCCCTGGATGCGAATGTTCCAGAACGCCCGGGAGTGGTGCGAGGGCGCCTAGGTCAGGTTCCCGCCCACAGCAGGAGCGCGCCCAGGGTCATGGCACTCGCCGCAGATCCAGGTCGTGGAAGTCGTAGCTGAAGTCCACGGAGGGCGAGGCGGCCTTCATGCGCGCCCCCGCCACTGTCCCGTCGGTAGCCAACTCGAACGTGATGAACGCGTCAGCCCGCAACTCGCGATCCCGCCACCGCACGTAGAAGGTGTCGAATTGCCAGTGTTCCAGGTCCCCGAGCAGGGACTCGGTGCGGCTGAACTGGATCGCCAGTCCATCCTCTTCTTCCATGATCTCGATGTCGCCGTACCACGCGTCCCGGTAGGTGCCGGCATACCCTTCCAGTGGAAGCGATGGGCGTGACGTGCTGTCCCTCTCGGCCGCTGCCGATTGGTCTCGGGCCGCTACCGTCGAATCCCGGCGAGCCTGCAGATCCCTGAACAAGGTGATCCAGTCCCGCGGCTCGGCCTCCAGGTAGTGATCGAGAATCCGGTTGGTGATGGACTCGAACGCGACCCCCATCTCCTGGTTCGTCAGGACGGCAATCCCGAGCTTGAGCCCCGGGATCATCGTGACCCGCGACACGTAACCCGGCAGTCCACCGGTGTGCGTGATCATCTTCTGACCCCGGTGGTCACGGATCCCGAACCCGAGGGCGTACCCTGCGAATTGTGCCTGCATCGGCTCCATTCCCTCCGGGACCCTCCCGATCGGCAGGGGCGTGACCGGTTTCCACAGCTGGGTCGTCGTCCGCCGCGAGAAGATGCGTTCGGAATCTGATACCCTGCCGGAATCCAGCTGAACGATCAGCCACTTCGCCATGTCTGCCGCGGTCGAGTTGATCCCGCCGGCGGCATTCGTCGCCGTCGCGGCGAGCGGCACGACCGGCCGCACGGTCCCCTCGATGCGGGCGTGCGGCGTGGCGACGTTTCCTTCTTCGAGGGTGGAGGCCCGCGTGACCCGAGTGTCCTCCATTCCGAGGGGCTCGATGATCCTGGCCTGGACGAAGTCCTCCCAGGTGAGTCCGCTGACCTCTTCTATGACCAGGGCGGCGACGTGGTACAGGATGTTGTCGTACGCGTAGGCGCTGCGGAAACTCGTCACCGGTTTCAGGTAACGAACGGCCTCGACGATCTCCCTCCGCGTAAAGTCGGACTCCGGCCAGTACAGCAGATCCCCTTGCCCGAGCCCCAGGCCGCTCCGGTGCACCAGGAGGTCCCTCACCGTGATCTCGCGGGTCACCCACGGGTCCCACATCTGGAACCACGGCAGGTAATCGATCACCGACGCGTCCCACTCGAGCAGGCCGTCTTCGACCAGGAGACCGAGGGCCGTGGCGGTGAAAGCCTTTGTATTCGACGCGATGCCGAACCGGGTACGCGAATCGACCGGAGTGGATTCACCGATACGGCGAACGCCGAACCCCCGCGCGAGCACGACCTCGCCGTCCTTCACGATCGTGATCGCGACGCCCGGCACCTCGAACGTCTCGAGCGTGCGCTCCACCCATGCATCCAGGTCGGGTACGCCGGCCGGAAGGTCGGTCGCAGCTTCCTGGGCCAGGACTCCGCGCGATGGCAGGACGAGGACGCCGAGCAGCGAGAGGAGGACGAGTCGACTTCGAATGGCCATGGTCACGATTCCGGTTCAGGAGGTGCGGATCTCAGTATAAACGAATAGGCTGAATCTAGAAGCTGGTGCCAGACGTAGGAAACAGCGGAACCGAGCTCCCCAGAACGGAAGCCCGTGCGATGGAAGATCCGACCATACCCTCGTCGCTGATCGGCGCGATCACCTTCTTCCTGCTCCTCGGCATCATCGCCCTGGTCGTGGTCAAGGAGACGGTGAAGGTCATCCTGAAGCCGGCACTGATCATCATTGGACTGGCGCTCCTCGCCGTATGGATCGGAATCCTGGACGAAACCGTGGTGGGCGGCGCATTCGAGTGGATCGGCGATCGACTTCTCGCCGGCATCGAAGGCATCTCCAGCTGGGTGGCGGACTCGTGGGAGGCGCGCACCGGCAACGGCTGACCGTCAGCGATGGAGTGGAGCGCCCTTCGCTCCGACTTCCACTTCCCACACCTTCCCCGTGCGCGTCGAGGTGACGTAGATCGCCTCGTGGTCGAACGCTCCCTGGCCGAACGCGATGCTGGCCGCTCCCGGCATGTCCTCCGCGATCAGGACCGTCTCGCCTGATACCGGGTCCACCCGCCACACCTGGCCGAAACCGTTTGCGGCTACGTACAGCCGGCCGTGCTCATCGAGGGCCAGGCCGTCGTTGGCGGCGGCGTCGCCAAGATCTACCAACAGTTCCGGCAGAGCAGCGAGGTCCCCTTCTTCCAGCGACACTGCCCACACCTTGCCGCTGGTCACCGTGGGGCGGAGACTCTCGAAGATCTGGGCCACGTACAGGGTGCTTCCATCGCTCGACAGGGCGATTCCGTTGGGGTGTCCGACCGCGTCGGTGAACAGCCGCGGCTGCCCGTCCTCGCCGACCCACAGGATCTCGTCCGTCGCGTCATCCGTGACCAGGAACGAGCCGTCCGCTAGCACCATGACGAAGTTGGGATCCCCGATCCCTCCATCCACCACGCGCGTGGTGTCTCCCTCGGGGGTCACGCGCCACACGATTCCGTCGGAGTTCGGGCCCAGGTTGAACCGGTTGGTAGGGCCGAAGTCCGCCATCAGGATGTCGCGATCGCCGATCGGTGCGAGGCCGAGGTTCGAGTACATGTCGGCGATCTTCGTCACTTCACCGGTCGTCTCGACCCTCCACAGCGCGGCGTTGCCGGCGACGTACAGGCTGCCTTCGCCGTTGAAAGCGATGCCTTCGCAGCGCTGGAAGACTCCGTCCACCAGGATCCCGGCTTCGACCGGGAAGTCCGGTTCGCCATCGGGTGCGGCCTCCTGGCTCAGACCGATGGAGGGCCATCCGAGTGCGACGGCCAGCGACAGGAACAGTGATCTCGTCCTCGACTCGATCATGGTGCCTTCCTCCTCGATGGGAACAGGCGGCCCGTGCGGCCCACGTTCCTCTTCCATAACACGCAGGCCGCGCCGAGGATGATATCGCCGAGCCCGCTCTCCACCATACCAAGCCGCAGATTCGCGCGTCCAGTCTCACCGCGATTTCCCCCGACCCGCTTGGGCGCAAGCGCGCTCGTCCCTATGTTCGGGCGCGAGGATCATCAACCGAAAGGAAGCGGCATCATCGAACCGTTGACGACCAAACAACGCGCCTATCTCAAGAAACTGGCGCATCCGCTGAAGCCGGTTCACCAGATCGGCAAAGAGGGCCTTACGGTTCCTGGGGTACGGGCCATACGTGAGGCGTTCAACACGCGAGAAGTTCTGAAGGTCAAGATCCAGGACTCGGCTCCGGCTGCCGTCCGTGAAACGGGTCACGAGCTGGCGGCTCAGTTGGAGAATACACATCTGGTACAGGTGATCGGACGGACCCTGGTCCTGTACCGTCCCGACCCCGACAACCCGGAGATCGAGCTGCCCTGAGCGGATTCAGCGACGGGGGGTCGTTCGCTCCCGCCGCCGCTCGAGCGTCAGGCAGTCCAGCCTCCAGGCAGCCGCGTTGGAGCTGCCGTCGAGTTCCAGCACGCGGTCGAAGGCGCGCGCGCGTCCCAGCAGGCTGTCGCCCACCGATCGCAACGCCACGCCGCCTCCGGCCCTTCCATCGGACCAGATCAACCACAGGGTGTCGGCCCGCGCGACCCAGCGCATGTACTCGCCGACGCGCGGATCGTGATCGCCCGTAAGCGGCACCGCCCGGTAGGTCACCCTGGATCGTCGCCATTGGTCGGTGGAATCGGCCGTCAGCCGAATCCGCGTCGGAAGGGTGAGAAACGCTGGAACGTCGGGCGTCGTCGTGTCAGAAGCGGAGGTCCACTCCCAGGGGTCCACGCGAAGAGCGTAGCAGCCGGGCAGCTCCCACTTCACGAGGTCGGGTCTCTGGACGACTTCCTGTACGACGGGTTCCGGTGGAGACCGCAACCTGTCCCAGACGCGCAGGAGCGTCATGGCGATCAGGGCGATCAACGCCCAGGTAGCGATGCGTTGAGGCAGGGTCTTCTGTCTCATTCAACTCTCGGTTCCGGCCCTACTCCCACTCGATCGTCCCTGGCGGCTTGGACGTAATGTCGAGAGCGAGGCCGGAGACGCCATCGAGTCCCAGGATGCCTTCGCGGAGCTCTTCGACCAGGGCGGTGGGGAGTTCGACCGGTGCGGCGGTCATGGCCCGCTTGGAGTAGACGGGACGCACCACGACCAGTTCCCCGCCGTCGCCCCGCAGGTCGAGCGGGATGAGCACCGTGGGGCACTGCCAGATCTCGTCGTACAGGCCGTGCGACCGCAGGCCTTCCATCACCAGGTGGTCGGCCTCCCTCAGCAGGTCGAGGCGATCGCGGGTCATGGTCGCGCGGAGGGGACGAGCCACGCGAGGGGTATCGGGCCCGAGGTTCCAGATACACCGGTTGATCCCCGGCACGTCGGCGGTAAGTACGGATGCCGCTTCGATCAGGCGACTCCACCCGACCGCCCCACTCACCAGGACCGGGTGCTCGTAGGCCCGGAGATCGGCCTTCACACCGACGGATCGAATCGGAAGCGGCAGGGCTTCCAGTCCGAAGTCACGGCCGAGCTTCTCGACGACCGGGCCAATGGTCTCGAATCCGGTTCGATCGCCCTCTCCGTCGCCACACAAGCAGCGCACACCCAATCCCGGTCCCGGGAACGGGTGCCTCCACACCAGGTCGTGGGGAATCCCCAGTTTCTCGCCCAGCTCGCGAACCTCGACCTTGTACAGCTCCTTCAGGGGCTCGATCACCCCTCCCTGCTCGATCATCTCCTCGATGATCGGCACACGGTTGTGGTGTGTCTTGATCGTGTCCGCCCGCTGCGTGCCCCCGGTCTCGATCGTGTCGGGATAAATCGTTCCCTGGCCGAGGAGGTGACCCTCGATTCCCAGGTGACTCGCCTGGTCGCGGAACACGTCGATGAAGGTGTTGCCGATCGCCCATCGCTTCTTCTCGGGATCGATCAGGCCCTCGAGCGCCTCCAGGAACCGATCACTGGCATCCACGAAGTGCACGTGAGAGCCCAGGCCGAGACCGGTGAAGAACTCGAGCACCTGCGCGCTCTCATCCTTCCTCATCAGCCCGTTGTCGACGTGTAGCAGATCCACCCGTTCCGGCCCAAGCGCCTGCGTGAGCAGCGTCGCGGCGACGGTCGAGTCGACTCCCCCGGAAGCCAGGAGAAAGACCGAGCGGTCTCCAACCTGCTCGCGGATCTTCTCCATCTCTTCGGCCATGAAGGCCTCGATGGTCCACGACGGCTCACAGCCGCAGATGTCGAGGACGAAGTTGGCGATCATCTCGTTGCCGTGAACCGTGTCATCGACCTCCGGGTGAAACTGGAAACCGTACCGGCGAAGCGTGTCGGATCCGATCGCCGCGAAGCGGTGGCCCGGGCCATCGGCGGTGGTGGCGCTCCAGCCCAGCTCCACGAATTCGGGCCCCACTTCGGTCACCGAGTCGTAGTGACTCATCCACACCGGCTGGATCGGATCCAGCCCCTTGAACAGCGAGTGCTCGCCCGTCAGGTGGAGGTCGGTCCGTCCCCACTGCCGCCCGCCGTGCACGACCGTGCCGCCGTAGTGCTGAGCGATCTCCTGGTGGCCGAAACAGAACCCGAGAATCGGCAGATCGAGGTCGTAGATTCCCTTGTTGTATTCGGAGTCTTCGCCGTGCGACGCGAGGGCCGGACTTCCGGAGATGATGATCCCCTTGTAGGGGGCGAAGGCCTCCAGCGGATCTTCCGGTTGGCGGATCTCGGCGAGGACGCCGTGGCGTCGCACTTTGGTCGCGATGAGATGGGCGTACTGACCGCCGAAGTCGATGACGGCGATGGCGTCGTGCTGCATGGCTCCTCGTATGTCAGGTGGGGCGTAGCGATGAAACGGGAATAGTCGCGCCGGGCCGGCGCCGCAACCCTCCCGCCCAGCCCCCGGTCATTCCACTCGATACACTCCCCGTCGCTCGCCCCGGCTCTCGACCAGGCGGGCGCCGAGCACCGCCCCGTGCACGTAGGGAGTGGATCTGAGAGCCACGGCCAGCGGGTGGAGGCCGTCCGCCGACAACCGCAGGTCACAATCCCTGACCAGTTCGACGCCGGGAGCGCGCACGGTATACCGGTCCGGCACGATCCCACCCTGCCAGATGAGAACGGCTCCGGGTCTCGGTTCGCCGACTGGTGCCCGTGCGCCGCCCGGCGCGCACACAGCGTCCACTCGCAGGGTCGTCGACTCGATCCCGAAAGCCCACGTGCCGCTTCCGAATCGGCGCGCGGAGACCCGCGTGCCGGGCGACCGCGAAGCGCTCCACCCGGCCAGCTCCACCCGGGTCTCGATCCCCTCGGGCAACGGCTCGGGAGCCCGTGAATCCCCCCGCGTCTCGATCCACCAGGTCGCTTCTGTCCGACGCCGCGGCCGGTCGCCGTCCAGCTGGACCGAGTCTGCCACGGAAACGTCGAGCCCGGCGAGCACCCAGTCCCTGTACTGGGGACGCGCAGTCAGGAACGTCTCGGCTGATGCGTCGAAAATGGAAAGATCAGCGGCAGTCATAGGGTCCAGGAATCCAGGTACGTAGCCGTCCAACAGGTCGGGATCCATGAGAAACAGAACGCGCAATCCGGTGCTCGCTCCGGTTACATCCACGACCCTCTCTGCCCCTGGAGGCAAGGTCGCTCGTGGTCGCGTCGTGGAAGAACGGTAATGATCGGCGACATCCTCCAGCAGGTCGTCCAGCTGGCCGCGGTTGAGCCAGCGCCCCCCCACGGAGACCCCGCGGATGGAGCGGGTGTTGCGAATGTCCTCGAGCGGATTCCTGTCGAGCAGGACCAGGTCGGCCGCCATTCCGGGTGCGATCGTCCCGAGAGAATCCGTGGCCTCCAGATAGAGAGCCGGGTTCAGCGTAGCCGTTCGCAGAGCCTCGGCCGGCGACAGGCCCGCCTGCACCAGCAGCTCCAGTTCTTCGTGCAATCCGAAGCCCGGGAAGGTGAAGGCCAGGGTCGGATGGAAATCGGACCCGGCGAGGATCGGCACGCCCGCCTCGTGCATTTGCCCGACGAGCGCCTGTAGTCGCTCCCACCTGCGGCTCCGAAGGGACCAGTCGGTGTTCACGAAGCTCCGCGTCTCGTCGTAGCTGCTCGGCTGCCACTGCGCCCGCGCGGTAGGGTGGACGTAGGCCAGCCGTGGGTCGTCCGCCGCCTGTGCCTCCCGCAGTCGGAAGACCCCCCGGTGAGCGACGAGCGTCGGCACTTGCCAGACCTGGAGCTCGGCCAGGAACTCGAGCAGCTCCAGGCAGCGCCGATCGTCGTGCGAGGAAAGCAGGCGCTCGAAGTAGGCGCGATCGTCGACAGGATCTGAGCGGTGAGCGGCGCGATCGTCGAGGTAGGCGATGTTGTCGGCGATCAGGGCCGTCTCATCGCTGGAGCAACCTTCCAGCACCCCGTACAGGTGCTCGAAACTCCGCTGACCGACGGCCGCCGCGTCCGCAGCTCGCACGGCGCTGGGCACGTGCCCGGCCACCGCCACACCGCGTGACGTAGCGTAGCGTACCACCTCGCTGTACAGGTCCGGCGGAAGGGCGCTGTATACCTTGATGAAAGAGGCTCCGCCGGCCAGGAGCGAGTCCACGGCCGCCCTCCCCTCGGAGGGGGATGCCACGGAGATGAGTCCGGGGTGGAAGGGCTCCGGTCCGTCAATGATGCCGCCGGCCGTGAGAATCCTCGGCCACGCCGGACTCGTCCGGGCCCGTTCGTCTCGCACGCGGGCCGCCATTTCGAGCGTGCCCCACATGTCCCGCAGCCCGGTGACACCGTTCGCCACCAGTAGCTTGAGCGCACTCTCGTAGTCCGGCTCCCACCACTCGCCGTTCGGCTCCCGGGTAGCCGGGAGAGCATGCCCGTGCATGTCCCACAGGCCCGGGATCAGGTAGCGGTCGCTCCCGTCGATGACCCTGGCGCCCGTCGGAAGCGGACCCGGACCCGATATGCTCTGGATCCTCCCGTCGTGGAGAGTGATGGTCCGGTCAGACTCGACCGTCCCGCGCTCGACGTGCACTACTGATACGTTCCGGATTACGACCGGTAAGGCCGCCTGCTGGGCAGCAAGTCGGGAGGGCGAGGACGCGATGAGAATCGACGAGAGAACGGCCGCAACCAGGGACCTGTACAATCCCCCGGTTCTTCGTCCTCTGGTCCTGTCGTCGGTGGCACGTCGCACGAACATCCCTGAGGCCGTTCCCGCGTTCCCGGTGAGCCCTGTTGCAGCCAGCGCGAGTCGCATTATACGCCCGATGTGAATCCAGAGGGCAATACCCCTGAGCGGGCCTCCGACCGGACCGAAGGTGCCCCACAGCCAAGACAACCGCGAGTGAGCTTCCCGGCGGCGTCCCACAAGGTTCAGGGGCGAGCCTGAGCCGCCACGCGCCGGGCTACTTCTTCAACCCGCGCACCTGACCGTCCAGATTCCAGGCGGGATCGGGTCCGAGGCCCATGTGAGCCAGTGCCGTCACGGCCACATCCACGATTTCGGGCGGACAGTCGGTTCGTCCCGGCTCCACCGACGGGCCGCTGGCCAGAAAGAAGATCGTGGTCTCGGACGGAGAGGTCCCGCCGTGCCCACCCGCATCGTCACGCCCGTGATCGGTGCTCATCAGGATGAGCCAGTCCTCCCCGTCGTACGTCGGTCGATCCCTCAGCGCCTCGAGCAGCAGGCCCACCCGGGTGTCCGCCCATTCGATGGCCGCCCGGTACTCCGGCGAGCGGGAGTTGGTCGCGTGGGCCACGACGTCAATGTCGCCCAGGTACACGAAGGCAGCATCGACGTCCGTGTCGCGAAGGTGCTCGACGGCCGCCTCGACGCTCAGGGAATCGGCGTACCGGTAGCCATCCGCCTCACCATCGAAGGTGATCTTCACGTCGATGTCGTCACTG
>JAMJQV010000017.1 GCA_023554435.1 Gemmatimonadota bacterium
CTGTACAGGGACGCCAGCGCCGTGATCGCTGCCGCGACCGAGACCGCGTACAGCAGGAAGGACACGAGCTCGCCGGCCGTGATCTGTCCCTCGAGAACCAGCAGCCCGCCCTTCCACAGCACCACCACGATTCCGCCGAACGCGATGAACGTGATCATCCCGAAGAAGAGCCCGCGCACCAGCGCTCGCTGGATGGCCGTCTTCAACGCTCGGGCGATGCGGTTCTCGTAGCGCTTTTCCTCCCACCCCTCGCGCGTGAAGCTCTGGACGATCGGGATCTGGGTGAATGCCTCCTCGGCCGTTGCGTTCGATTCGGCCAACTCGTCCTGTACCCGTGTGCTTTTCGCTCGCAGGATGCTGCCGAACGCGTAGGCGCTGAGCACCACGATCGGGGCCACCGTGATCGTCGTGATCATGAGATCGGAGTGCAGGATCGTGAGGAGTGTAAGGGCTCCCACCAGGTACAGAATCTGACGCAGGAACTCGGCCAACTGGTGGCTGAGGACCGTTTGGAGGGTCGAGCAGTCCGATGCGAGCCTGCTGGTGAGCTCGCCGGAACTGCGCTCGGCGTAGAAGCCCGGCGATAGCGTGAGGAGGTGCGAGAAGAGCTCCGTCCGCAGGCCGGCGATCACTCTCTCCGATGTCGCGCTGAGGAGGAACACCTGCACGAAGTTGAACACGGCCTGTGCCGCGAAGACGGCGAGCAGGAGTACTGCAATGGAGTTGAGAGCCGAAGCGTCCCGGGACTCGAACGCTGCGTCCATCAGGTGCCGGACGATCAGCGGAAACGCCAACCCGATCGCCGCGCTGATGACCAGGGCAACGGCAGCGACCGACAGGGCATTGCGGTGCGCCCTGAGGCGGGGCAGCAGTTGCTGAACCGCGAACAGTGAGAAGTTCGAGTTACCCTCGCGGGGCGTGCTCATCGAGCGAATGGAATCCCGGTTTCATCGTTGGCTCCCGGCGTCTATCTTCCCGTCCACCGACGAGCGGAACCTACCGCTCGCCCGCCGTGCGCACCATACGGGCCGCGGGCCCTTGCCTGCGATCCTGGCCTGAGGTTCGGTCCGCGATCGCATATTCGTCGAAGAGAGGCGTATCGTGTCTGATTCAAATCGTTTGCGGGTCTGGAGCCGACTCACGTGGGTCGCGGCGGCGGCCACGTTCTTCCTGATCGCCTTCGGCGGATTCGTCCGCATTAGCGAGAGTGGACTGGGGTGTGGAGACGACTGGCCGTTGTGCAACGGTCAACTGGTCCCCGACATGTCGTTCGCTACCATGATCGAGTTCGGGCATCGCCTGGTCGCGGCCGGCGTCGCGATGCTGGTCATCGCGGTGGCATTCACCGCCTTCAAGTGGGGTACCAGTGGCGATCCTCTGTGGACCCGACTCAAGCGGGCGGGCCTCGTGGCCGTCGTCCTCGTCGTGATCCAGATCATGCTGGGCGCCGTGACCGTGTGGCTCGAGTTGCCGCCCGCGTCGGTGATCCTGCACCTGGGTACGGCCATGCTCCTGATGGGCCTCCTGGTCGCGGCGGCCCTGAACGCGGGATCGGCCGTGGCGGGTCGTACCATGAAGGTGTCCGATGCGGCTTCGGGCGCCGCGATGTGGACGGCCGTATATGGCTTCGTGGTCGTGCTGGCCGGTGGCCTGGTGGCCAACCTCGATGCCGGACACGCGTGTCAGGGATTCCCCGCCTGCAATGGAAGCTGGATGCCCGCTGACAATCCGCTGATGCACATCCATTGGGGTCACCGCCTGCTCGCCTACGTGCTTCTCGTCTGGGCCCTGTTCCTGCCCGCGTTCGTTAAGAAACGGCGGCCTGGGGATGCGGGTGCGATGCGCGCGGCGGTCACTGTGACAGTCCTGGTCGTTCTGCAGGTGCTGATCGCGGCGGGGATGGTATCGATGTCGCTTCCCGACTGGATGCGCGCGACACACGTGGCGCTGGGAGCTGCGGTCTTCGGCGCACTCGTCTGGCTGGCCTGGACGGTTGCGAGGCCGGCCCAGGGAAGAGCAGCAGCGGGTTTCGTCTAGACGGCCTCCAGCAGCGCGACGTGGCCCAGCCCCCCGGCCGCGCAAACGCTGACCACGGACTTGCTTCCCGCCGGCATCGTGGCCAGCTCGGCTGCAGCCTGGGAGAGGATGCGTGCTCCCGTGGCGCCGAACGGGTGGCCCAGGGCGATACTGCCCCCATTCGGATTCACCCGCTCGATGGGAAACCGACCGAGATCCGCCTCGACTCCGGCTCTCTTGCGCACCCAGTCCCTGTCATCGAGCGCGGCCACCGTGCTCAGGACCTGGGCCGCAAACGCCTCGTGAATCTCCCAAAGTTGAATGTCGCTGTAGCCGAGGTCGCATCGGACAAGGAGCCTTGGAATCGCCAGCGCCGGCGCCATGAGGAGTCCGTCGGCCTCGATGTTGACTCCCCCCTGCTCCCAATCCACGAGTCGGACTCTCGGGGTATCGTTCGGCAG
>JAMJQV010000001.1 GCA_023554435.1 Gemmatimonadota bacterium
CCCGGTCCGGTGACGAACCGCGGAACCTCCGGGGTGCCTTCCACCCGGACCCTGGCTCGCCGCGCATCGGTGAGCCTCACATGTACATTACTGTTCCGGCCGAACCCCTGCAGATCGATGGCCAGGAAACCCGCCTCCGGCTCGACTGAAATGCCTGCCGACGCCGGCCCGGCATCCGCCGCCGATGGCGCTTCCACCTCCAGAGCCGGAACCGCTGGCGCAACCACCGCGGACCGATCTCCGTCGCCCAGGCTCTCGAGCCATACGCGAACGGGTGACCCGGGGACGAGCGCCGCAGCGGCCCCGGCTGCAACCAGGATCAGGCCGGCGGCGCGGGCGAGTGACCAACCGGTCCTCCTCAGTCGGTGGCTGCCGTCTGCCTCCAGCGCCGCCACGACGGGCAGCGGACCGGGATCGGCCAGCCCCGCCGCGTGCTCATCCAACACGAGCAACGCCCGGGACAGTTCCTCCGACTCTCGCCGAAGACCGTCGGCCCGGCCGCGGCACTCGGCGCACGACTCTACGTGTTCCCGTACCCCGGTTCCCTCCTCCGGCTCCAACTCTCCATCGAGCCAGGCCAGCAGGTGCCCGTCATTCGGGTGAGGCATTGGTCTCTCCCACGGCCCCGTAGGCCGCGCTGAACTTCTTGAGAGCCCGGGCCACCAACGCACCGACCGAAGTCGATCGTACGCCGACGGCCTCGGCTATCTCAGTGTATCGAAACCCCTCTTCCCTCATCAGCAACATCTGGCGGTCTCTCTCGGACAAACGCTCCAGCGCCTTTCGAACCAGCTCGATCCGCTCGGTCCTCTCCAGATCTTCGAGCGGCGAACTCGCCCCGCTCCTCTTCTCCGGGTTCGCGACCAGCAGCCGGCGCCTCCGTTCCTTCTTCCGCACGCGGTCTCGGGCCAGGTTCGTCGCCACCACGAAGATCCACGGCCTTGCCTCCTCGCGGGGCAGATCGTGCTCCAACAGGCGTAGAAATGAGTCCTGGACGATATCCGCGGCAGCGTCCGCGTCCCCTGTGAACCGGTGTACGTACCGGGACAAAGAGGGGTACAATTCGCGGTAGACCGCCTGGAAGTCATCCGACTTCATAGGGACCCGCCCTCCGGGTAAAACCGCTCGCCACCGATCGACTCCGCGGGAGTCGGGCGTGCACGGGATGCACCCGGTCCGCTACCCAAGAACGTCCAAGGAGTGCCCGACGTGACACCATGGGCAACGAAAACCGGCCGCCCCGCGTGACTCTCGGGACGGCCGGTGATAACTGCTGAACCCCGGGGTCTCCCGAGGCACCCCTTCCGGAACCCTACTCGACCAGCCGGAGGACCTTGAACAGGGGACCCGCGGTGGTGTCCTCGTCGGGGCTGGAAGGCTTGACTCCCGTGTATCCGAGCCAGCGACCGTACACGGTCTTGCCCTGGATATCGTCGATGAAGATGCCGGCGAAGTTCGTGAACTCGAACGGCTTGGTTCCGGCGTCCGGCTCTTCGGTCGGGTTGAACAGGGGCACCGGCCGAATCCTCGGACTCCCGCGGCAGAACGTGGCATCGTTGCTGGCCTGGTGGCCATCGCTGACCACGCAGTTCAAGCTGGAGTTCCAGCGGGCCGTCGGGTCCTGATCGATCAGGTCCTTGAATCCCTTCATCGTCGGACCGGCCATGTTGCCCGGCTCGGTATCCACCTGCATGCCCACGTAGTACATGATCGAGGGATCCACGCAGGAGCTGACGTTCGTCTGGTAGTCGCTTGCTCCCGACTGATTGGGCGGTCGCCACGGATAATACCAGGACGGGTTCAGCCCCCCGTTGGCGTCGTTGGATTTCAGTGGAATCCTGACACCCAGGTCACGCTCCGCGTACCCGGTGAACTCGTCGTTGAACACCGGCGGATCGGTGTTTGGCTGCGCCCACGGAGTGTAGTAGTCGCCATATTCAGGGTTGTAGTCGTTCGGGTCGTTGCCCGGGCCGCCCGCCTCGTGCCAGCGGTCGGGCACGGCCACCGGGAGCAGGCAGTTGATTCCGCCCGCCGGGGCCGCCTCGGCCGTCGCCATGGCAGCGATGTCCACCTCGTCGACACCGAACACCTTGGCGAAGAAGGTCGGTATGGCGTTGCCCCGCTCCCGGTTTCGACGTACGAAGACCGATACGGTGAGCGCGTCGGTATCGATCACGATATCGTCTTCCAGTACGACGACCGACTCGGATCGGATCGTGTTCCCCGCCGCGTACTCCGTGGCCAGTACCCGGGCGAGCCCAGAGTTGCCCGGTGAGGCGATGAACGCACCCGCGCCGGCCAGGGCAGCCGCGTCGGCAGCGCGCTGGGCCTCCACTCGGGCCGTGGTCATCAGGCCCACATCAATGGAGAGTGCCACCACCGAAGTGAGGGCCAGCATCGAACTGGCCACCACGACGAGCACCGAACCTCGCTGCCCCCGGATCTTCTGCTGAAGGGCCTGATACCGTGCCCATACGCTGTGGATCATTTCTCAACTCCCTGCAGGTTCCAGCCGATTTGGCGGCCATCGTTGGCGTGCCTTCTCGGGCGGCTTCAGGGGCGAGAATCGTGCTCGAAAGCCTTCGAAGCGGAGCCAGTGGGCGCACAGCATCCATAACTTATGTTTTGACAGTGTGTTACTAGGATCTGAAACGGAATCGCCGGCTGAATTCGCGGTCTCGCGAAGGTTGAATCCGGCGCTCAATGCCCGCAATCAGTGGAAGATACCGCACAGAGTAGCACCCAAAGATTGGCATTTCGCCGTATTTCTGCAGCTGTTTCTGCGTTGCCGGACCGCAAGAACACGCGAAATGCGCGTTTACTTGACCAGCAGCACCGGAACCTGGGACAGGATCGCCACCT
>JAMJQV010000018.1 GCA_023554435.1 Gemmatimonadota bacterium
GACCCGCCCCAGACATGGACTGGCCTGGTGGCCCTCAACACCCTGCTCGACACGGCGTTGTCCGTCCAGATCGAGTCGTTGAAGGACAGCCGCTTCGAGCCCCTCCACTACAAGGTCCGGAAGGTGCTCGAGGAGGAGCGCTTCCACTTCGAGCATGGCCGTGGCTGGCTGGCCCGGATGGGGCAGACGCCAGCGGGGACGACGGCTCTCGACGAGGCCATGTCTCCCGCATGGCAGTCCTGCCAGCGGTGGTTCGGCGCTCCCGAAGGCGGGCTGATCACGAGACTGCACGCGGCTGGAGTGTCCGACGCCGGTCCCGACGAGCTTCGGGCCCGGTGGATTCAGCGCATTGGTCCGGCCGTTGCCGGGGCGGGCCTCGATCTGGCCGAACAGCTTGAGGACGGGGCGTGGGGCAGCGCGGTCGAAGTGGACTGGTCCGACTGGGACAGCGCCCGCCGGCGGTCGGGGGCAGGGGTCCTCAACGCCGAAACCCTGGCCGGGGTCCGGGGTGACAAGAACCGCACCATGTTGATGGACTGACCGGTGGCCAAATCCGCTGCTCGCCGATCGCTCGGGTCGCCGCTTCACAGTGACGCCATGCCCGATGCGGTCGAATGCCCGTTCTGCCAGGGCTCTGAGACCGAACAGTTTTCGGCCTTCGGGAGCGCTCTTTCGGTGAGCCAGTACTATTGTCGCACCTGCCGGACCGTGTTCGAGTGGATGAAACGCAAGACGACGATCCGGTCCTCCGAGTGACCGGAAGGAGATCATAGTGAGACGCATTGGGATCACGATGGCCGCGCTGGGGCTGGCGACTCTCGTGTGGACGGTTCCGGCCCAGGCCCAGCTGTCTGTCGGAGTATCCGCCGGAGCGACCTATTCGAGCATGGGCGGAAGCCGGATCACGGCCACGGACTCCGACTGGGGAGCCCTGATGGGAGGCTACGGTCGCTACGACCTGGCCTCCAACCTCGCTTTTCAACTCGAGGGCAACTGGGTCGCCAAGGGTGGTCGCGGCACCGTCGACGACAGCCAGGTCGACTTCGACCTCGACTACATCGAATTGCCCCTGACCGCACAGCTCGCCGTGGGGTTGAGCCCGACCTGGGAGTGGAACCTGTACGGGGGCATCGCGATCGCGTTCAACACGAAGTGCGACGTGAGCAACAACGCGGGCGACAAGGCGGCCTGTGACGAGGCGGCTCCGAACTGGACGTTCAATAGCACCGAATGGAGCGTTCCCTTCGGCACCAGTTTCTCATACCTGTTCACGCGCTCCGCACTTACGGCCGACTTCCGCTACTCGTACGGGCTGTCCGCCGCCATCGACAACCTCGACCTGAAGAATCGGTCCTGGCAGTTCATCCTGCGGTGGGGCTTCGAGGTCTGACGCCGCGTGGCTCGCGAGAAGGGGCGGAAGGGTCCTGACGCGGCGGCCGACGCGGGCGCGTCTGAGCAAGATCAGCCGGGCCTGCCGACCCGAATCTGGCGATCGGTCTTTCGCACGCCGCTGACCCCCCGCACGGAGCGAGAGCGGAAGCGGGTGGTCCTCAACCACCTCGTTCTGCACATGCGCCCGGTGCGGGTCCCGGAACGCACGATCCCGTTCCGGCACACGTTCGGCCTCGGTGGAATGTCCGCCACGCTCGTGGGCCTCCTGATCTTCACGGGCGTCCTCCTGATGTTCGTGTACGAGCCCTCGCCGGACCGGGCCTACGGCTCGATCGAGGCTCTCAGGAGGGACGTCCGGTTCGGCGGACTCGTGCGCAACGTGCACCACTGGAGCGCCAACCTCCTGGTGTTCATTACGTTCCTCCACCTGCTGCGGACCTTCTTCACCGGAGCGTTTCACGGGGACCGGCAGTTCAACTGGGTGATCGGCGTCCTTCTCCTTCTCGTGGTCCTCGCGGCGAATTTCACAGGATACCTGCTGCCGTGGGACCAGCTGTCCTTCTGGGCCATCACGATCGTCACCGGCATGCTGGAATACCTGCCAGTGATCGGCGAGGCCGTGGTACGGCTCGCCCGGGGAGGGTCGGAAATCGGCAGCGCCACGCTGATCAACTTCTACACGTTCCACACCACGGTCATCCCGGTCACCATCGTGGGTCTGATGGCGTTCCATTTCTGGCGCGTTCGCAAGGCCGGCGGGGTGGTGATTCCACGCGGACCCGACGAGGATCCGGAGGAGAGGCCGACCACGGTACTCTTCGTGCCGTCCCTGCTGATGCGGGAGTTCGTGACTGCCCTGCTCCTGGTGGCCGCGGTGATGGTCCTGGCCGTCGCGCTGGATGCGGGGCTGGGCGCTCCCGCCAACCCCGGCATGAGCCCCAATCCGGCCAAGGCCCCGTGGTATTTCCTGGGCCTGCAGGAGCTGCTGCTGCATTTCCACCCCACGTGGGCCGTCGTGATCCTGCCGGGACTCGCGCTCTTCGGGCTGCTCGCCATTCCCTATGTGCGGTACGATCCACCGATGGAAGGGGCATGGTTCGTGTCCGAAACGGGCCGGTCGTTGGCGGTTGCCGGCGCACTGGCCGCCGTCGTCCTCACTCCGCTGTGGGTGCTGGTGGACGAGTACGTGACCGACTGGTCCGGCTGGCTGGGCGGTCTGCCACCCGGACTCTCGGAGGGCCTGGTGCCGGCGGTCGTGGCGCTGGGTCTCACCTGGGCCGTGATTCACCTGGCGGGTCGGCGCTACGGCGGGAACCGGCAGGAGACCCTGCAGGCGGCGTTCGCGTTCCTGGCCACGGCGCTCGCGATTCTCACCGCCGTGGGCGTGTGGTTCCGTGGCGAGGGCATGGCGCTCGGCTGGCCGTGGACACCGTGAGGAGGTTGCCGTGATGGTCGATCGGCGTGACGAGCGTCCCGCCCCGACGGAAGAGACGGCTACAAGCCGACGCTCGTTCCTGTCGCGTCTGTGGCTGGGTCTCGGAGGGCTGGCGCTCGCCGAGTACGTGTGGTTGATGGTCGAGTTCCTCCGGCCGCGCGCCGGCTCCGCCGAGGAGGCGGGGGTGCTCGTGGCCGGTCCCGTCGAGCAGTTCGATCTCGATTCCGTCACCGCATTCCCGGCTGGACGCTTCTACCTCACGCGGCTCGCCGACGGCGGCTTCCTGGCGGTATCGCGCGAGTGCACCCACCTCGGCTGCACGGTGCCCTGGATGGCTGAA
>JAMJQV010000194.1 GCA_023554435.1 Gemmatimonadota bacterium
TCCTCGCCAGCTACACACCGAAACGCGACCTGGTGGACCACCTGCTGTTGATGATGGGCGTCGGTCTGTTGGGGCTCGCGGCGCTGGTGGTGATCGCCCTGGCGATGCTGCGTGGACGATCGGCCAGGACGGCCTGACGCAGACCGGCCTGCAGGCCAGCCTTCAGGCGTTAGAAGGAGAACTCGAATGTCTCGCTGCGTTCGACAGCGAGTCCTTGCCCCTCCGATCCGCTCACCTCAGCCGAGGTTTGCGTGGCTCCCGTCGCAGAACGGGCCGTTCCCCGTGTGCTTGCAGCCGCACAGGTAGGCCGTCTTCGTTTCCTCTGCCGTGAAGACCCTGGGCATCAGACCAGTTCCCTTGTGGGAGCCATCACAGAATGGTTGGATGGACGACTCTCCGCAGGCGCACCAGGCATAGTTCTTTCCCTCCTCGAGATCGAAGGGGTAGGGCGCCTTCTGAGCAATCTTGGGCTCGGACATGGGGTCTCCTCGTCAAGAGTCTCGTACGGAACGGGCGGCTCCGCGCCTGGATGATCAAGCACCCCAATCATACTGCGGCTCCTGCTCCGCGAGGTCGATCCCGCGGGCGGCCTCTACCCTCGGACCGTCTCGAAGGTGATCGGCATCGCGATCCATACAGCGACCGGCCGGTCCCGGAGCATGGCCGGAGAGAAGACCATCCGCTCCGCGATCCTCTCGGCCGCCTGATCCAGCTTCATGTGACCGCTGGATTCCTGCACTCGAAACGCTCCGGGGGAGCCATCCTCCTCCACAAACACCCACAGTACGACCCGGCCGCCGATGCCCGAGTCACGGAGATCCGGGGGATACTGCTTGCGGAGCTGATCGCGGATCTCCCTCGAGTTCTCGAGGCGCGGCTCGATGTCGCGCGCGATGTAAGACGGCACCTCGGAAGGATCCGCGCCGGCGGGCGGCGGTGGCAGATTGTCAACCGGATTCTCTTCGAATGTCGTCGCGGCGATCGTGATGTCCTCCGCCACGGCGGCAGCCGCCACACGCGGTCGGGCCGGTCGGGCGATCTGCTCCGGCGGCGGCGGGATCCTCACCTCCGGCGGCAACTCGATGGCTGTGATCTCGTCACCGTCCACGCTGAAGTCCGCCGCTTGGAGGTCGGGGAAGAACTGGAATACAGCGAAGTGCAGGGCTACCGATGCCAGCACCATGACGGCGATACGGCCGTCGTTCCCGCGCTTGAAGCGCTCGTTCGCGGTTTGAAGGTCGGCCCCGTCAGTTCCGGGGTTCTGTTCTATGTTCATGGCCAGCCGTGATGTTTCGGGTTTTCGTGCGTCGTCTGCCGAGTCGTTTCGGCACCGCAACGGTACCGGGTCCCGGTCACGAGCGAGTCCCGGGATCGTAACGGAAGGGAAAAGAGACAGAGACCCCCACCTGGCCTCGCCAAGTTGTGGATGCATGCTCCGAAGTAGCTCCCTATACTCCGGACTATTGAGGTCGTGAGCCGTGGCGACCGCTTCGGGACGCAGTGTCCCGTCCGACGTCGGTGGATGGAGAGAGTCTGAGGCGACGTCAGGCTGCCAATGAGGCGGCCTCGGGCGGATGGGTCAGGGCCGAATCTTCATATGCGGAGAAGAGTCCATCGAATACACGGTACCAGCTCCGGCCCTCCGCCGCGGTACGAGCCTGGCGGGCCATTCGGCTTCGTGCGGCGGCGTCTTGCAACAGACGTCGCGCTGCGCACGCGAATTCCGCCGGTTCGCGCGGCTCGACGAGCATCCCGTTCTCTCCGTGCCGCACGAAGTCGGTCACCCCTCCGCGCGACGGGGCGATCACGGGCAGGCCACTGGCCATGGCCTCCAGTACCACGTTGCCGAACGTCTCGGTGTCCGACGGAAATGTGAATATGTCCCCTGATGCGTATGCGGCAGCGAGATCGTCCCCTTGTAGGAAGCCGGTGAAGGTCACTCCGCGAGGAGCCGTACGTTCTAGGTCGGCGCGTGCCGGACCATCCCCGATCACGGCCAGGGCCACGTGCGGCCCGAGGTCCGAGCGCAGAATCCGAAAGGCCTCCAGCAGAACATCCACTCGCTTCTCCGGAGCCAGCCGGCCCACATAGACCAACAGCTTCTCGGCTTCACCCGACAGCTGACGACGGATAGCCACATTTCGATGGGCGGGGTGGAATCGATCCCCGTCCACGCCTCGAGACCACACGGACAGCCGGTGACCGAAGCCGTTGTCCCTGAGCTGCCGCAGCGTGGCCCGACTCGGACAGAACGTGTGCACGGACCGCTCGTGGAACAGCCTCAGGTAGCGCCAGGCGGGGCCCTTCAGGCGGCCGAGGCCGTACCCGGCGAGATAGGCCGGGAAGTCGGTGTGAAACGATGTGAGCAGGGACACCCCCTGATCGAGCGCCCAGCGCACCCCGGACCAGCCGACCGTGAATTCGGTTGCGACGTGGACCACGTCGGGATCGAACGCCCGCAGCTGTCGCGAGCCGAGAGGTCCCATGGGCCGAGCGAGCTGAAGCTGAGGATAGATCGGTACGGAGAAGGAGGGGAGCTGCATGTGGAGGCGCGTTCCCGCTGCCGGCCCCTGGCCGATCCGGGGCGTGACGAGTGCCAC
>JAMJQV010000019.1 GCA_023554435.1 Gemmatimonadota bacterium
GCGATCAGCACCAGGAACACGACCGGCTCGCGAGTGTCGGCCTTCACCTTCCAGAGGAAGTGCACCCCGGCTGCAAGGGCCGCCACGTAGACCAGCCGATGCAGCCGCTGCCAGTTCTTCCGCAGCCGGCGGATCCATCCCGTCGTCGACGTCGCCGCCAGCACGAGTAGGATCAGCCAGGCCGCGAAACCGACCGAAATGAAGGGTCGCTTGGCTATGTCCTCGATGATGAACGACCAGCCGAAGAACTGGTCCAGCACCAGATACGTCAGGAAGTGCAGCGTGGCATAGAAGAAGGCGAACAGGCCCAGGAGACGGCGATAGCGCACCCACCCCGGCTTGCCCACCAGCCGACGCATTGGAGTGATCGCCAGAGTGACGATGAGAAGCGAGAGGGCCCACCAGCCCGTCCGATGGGTGACTTCCTCGATCGGGTTCGCCCCCAGGCCATCCGTGAGCGCGGCGACCCCGAGCCACAGAGCAGGGGCGAGGCAGGCCACCCACAGCGCGGTCTTGACCGCGATTCTGCGCCGACGGGCAGTGGAGGTGCTCATGATGGGTGACTTCCCGGGGGACGCCCTGTCAGAACCACCTCCTGAGATCCAATCCGGCGTACAGATCCGCCACCTGCTCCCCGTACCCGTTGAACGGCAGGGTCGGCCGGCGCCTGAACTCCCCTAGTCTCCGCTCACGAGCCTGGCTCCACCGCGGGTGATCGACTTCCGGATTCACATTGGCGTAGAACCCGTACTCACGCGGAGCCGAGACCGCCCAGCTCGTGGCGGGCATCTCCTCGGTGAACCGAATCTTCACGATCGACTTGATGCTCTTGAACCCGTACTTCCAGGGAACCACCAGGCGAAGAGGGGCCCCGTTCTGATTCGGCAGGTCTGCCCCGTACACTCCAGTCGCCAGCAACGTCAGCGGGTTCAGGGCCTCGTCGAGACGCAGACCTTCGACGTAGGGCCAATCGAGCACACGCCGGCGCTGACCGGGCATCTGTTCCGGGTCCATCAGGGTCGTGAATTCGACGAACCGGGCCTTACTCGTGGGCTCGAGACGACGAATGAGATCAGCCAGAGGGATCCCCGTCCACGGGATGACCATCGACCACGCCTCGACGCAGCGGAGTCGGTAGATCCGGTCCTCCTCCGTGTGCGGGGCGAGTAGATCGTCGAGATCGTAGACCGCCGGCCGGGCCACCTCTCCGTCCACTTCGACCGTCCAGGGCCGGGTGACGAGCGTGTGGGCGTACCGTGCCGGATCCTCCTTGCCGGTCCCGAACTCGTAAAAATTGTTGTACCCGGTGACGTCCGAGTAGGGAGTCAGAGACTCGTCGAGTTCGGAACGCACCGACTCCCAGTCTCTCTCCTGCGGGATGGAAGTCAGTCCCGCCGACCCGACTCCAGGCTCAGGAACCGGACGCGCTTCCATTCTCTGCGGCTCGTCGCAGGCACTCAGTAGACCCGGCACCAGCGCCGCAGCGGCCGCCGCCTTCGCGGACCGACCGATGAAGTGGCGACGGTTCATGTATACCCGGTAGGGCGTGATCTCCGAGGACCGAACGTCATCGGGTCTGCGTATCAGCATCGTGTCTCCATATTGGGCTCTTCACTCCATGCGTCGGTACTAATAACAAAGATCCCCCGGGAAAGATCCCGGGGTTCCGAAACGGGCTGCGGCTGTCCCGGACCGGCAGCCTTGAGTAAGTTCGGCCGACCGCCATACCGACCACGGAGGCCACGCATGGATGCCCACTTCAAGATCGAGCGCTACGCCGTCTACGTGAGATCGCCGTCGCTCGGCAGCGGGGGCAACGCCGTCCCCCACATCATCCTCCTGCTGGGGCCGGAGCAAGGTCAGCGGACGTATCTGTACTTCCTGAACAACATGCAGCAGAAGCCGGCCAACCGGTACACGGGCGCCTACTGGGTCGGCTACTTCAACCGCAGTCAGTACGCCGACATCCTGGACCTGCTGCGGAACGAAATGCCGGTCTACTTCCACTACAACGATGCTCTCGGAAACGCTCAGCTGCAGACGGCACTGGAGACCGCCGGAGTGGGAGACGAGGACTACGCTTCACCACACGACGAGTAACGGACCACGAGGCCACGAGGCCACGCCCGCCGCGAAGACTCGCCCCACCTGACTCTCGCTTGACTCTGCGCCCGCAGACTCACGGTACGCCAACTGGAGGTGTACCGTGTTGCGAAACCGTGTTGTCTCGCTGGCCCTGAGTGGGCTCTTCGCGTGCTCCTCGGGGTGCGCCACCAAGTGGGTGCCTCTCGAACCGCCCTACGCGCCGTTTCACGGGGCAGGCAAGCTACGCATTACGCAGGAGAGTGGGGAGCAGATCGTGCTCCAAGATCCTCGGCTGGCAGCCAACAGCCACCTACTGGGCACTGCGTCCGATCCGGAACGAATAGTGGCGATCCCGATCGAATCGGTGGAGAACATTGAGAAGCGTGAGGAGGGCAACGAGGTGGGATATGTGATCGGATCCGTGGCGGTAGTGGGGATGATCGTTCTCCTGTTCAGCCAGGTCGAAGTCGATCCGATATAGCCCGCCAGGTAGCCTGCTCGCTCACCGACTGACATGGGGATGGCAGGGGCGGGACTTGCCGTCGAGCGAAGCGAGACATTCGAGCGGGCGAAGCTCGCGAGACTACCCGCGACCTCCAGATCTTGGAGATCCGACAAACAAGGAAGATGGCAGGGGCGGGATT
>JAMJQV010000195.1 GCA_023554435.1 Gemmatimonadota bacterium
GCGATCCTGGCGGGCGGCTGCCTCGCGGTCGGGGACCTTCACCTCCCCATGCACCGAGAATCCGCTGTGGGGCCAGGACAACAGGTTGTCGACCACGTCCTGCGAGGTCAACCCCCCGCCGACTCGTCTCGTTCTCGTCCAGAACCTCTTCACCCTGATCGAGGAACGCATGTCGGGCCATTGAACGTTTGCCCGTTGCAGGGTTTGCAGGCGGTAGGCAGTAGGCGCGGGAGGAATCGAACCTGCGACTTCCAGCCCTGCAGGCATACCCGGGGTTCATGGCCGTCTATAGAATGAAGGAGGAGGTGACTGGACCATGACCCGAGAGTTCAACGTGGTGATCGAGCGCGACGAGGACGGCTTCTACGTCGCGTCGGTGCCGGCGTTGCCGGGCTGCCACACGCAGGCCCGAACACTCGAGGAGTTGGACGAACGCATCACGGAAGCGATCGAGCTTTGTCTCGAGGACGCCGCGAGCGAACCCGCCCGGCTCGATTTCGTCGAGGTCCGCAAGGTCACCGTCACTACTTGAGCCGGCTGCCCGCCATTACGGGTAAGCGACTCGTCTCGGCTCTCGGCGCTCTCGGCTTCGCAACCGTTCGAATCCGTGGCAGCCACCATCTTCTGCGCCATCGCGACGGTAGGAGCACCGTCGTGCCCGTGCACGGTAACGAGACGATCGGCCGTGGCCTACTGGCCAAGATCCTCCGTGATTGCGAGGTGTCTCGGGACGAGCTTCGGAGAGAGCTCTGAAATCAGGCAGTGGGTGCGGCAGGAATCGAACCTGCGACTTCCACCGTGTGTGAGGATGACTCGGTTGAATGTTGCTTTCTGCACGATTGAACCTTATAAGGATATTCCTTATAAAGTATAATATTCATATGAGGGCCACACACTCGACCAACCCCCCGACCGATTTGGATCCTGACATCCAGCGGGCTTCCATGGGGGTCCCGGTTCAGATCTACATGAGCCTCCATCGCGTCACGGAACGCCTTCATGAGGAGATGCAGCGGCTCCACCGAGCCAACGGACTCACCCAGACGCAGTTCAATGTCCTTCGGATCCTTTACCGGGCCGGCAACTCGGGTGTGTCCTGCCAGGACGTGTCAGACGGGCTCATCAGTCGAGACCCCGACGTGACAGGGCTCGTCGATCGGCTCGAGCAAAAGGGGCTGGTTGAACGGGTTCGGGACCCGGAGGACCGCAGGCGCGTACTCGTCTTCCTGACCGCAGCGGGCGCGGAGCTCACCGAGCGGCTAACGCCCCTGGGAGTCGCGAGACACCGGGCACAGTTCGGCCACCTCTCGGCCGCTGAGCTACGAGAATTGAATCGCCTTCTGGCCAAGGTGCTGGAGCACCCCTCCGCCGCCCCCCCTGGGTCGTCGCAGGAGAAGGGAACCGTCGATTGACCAGGTTCAGCCAATGCCCATTCGCCTCGGCCCGATCAAGACACGGAGAAACACAATGAGGCAGCACTCGACACGGCGCTTTTCGGCCGCCCTCGCCATCACCCTGGCTGTCACCCTGGCCGCGTGCGGGGGGAGCAGAGACGTGGGGTCCTCCGGCGACCTGACCGACGCGGAGGTGGAGCGGCTGACCCGGCTCGCCCTCCCCTACGTGGCCCTGTACAACGTGAACAACAAGTCCATCCTGACCGCGGGCGGATCGAACACGGTCTTCGCCGACACGCGGCTCAAGGACCACACGCTGCAGGACATCGCCCGGCCCAACAACGACACCTTCTACATCGGGGCGGTCCTGGACCTGCGGGAGACGCCCGTCGTGCTCGATCTACCCGCCTTCGACTCGGACTACGTGTCGTTGATGGTCACGGCGTACGACCACTATGTGAACGTCCCCCTGAGCACTCGCCAGGGTGACTTCCGAGATTCGACGCGGATCCTCTTCTACACCGAACGGACACCCGGCTACGACGGCGAGGCCGTTGAGGGGGTCGACGAGGACTACGAGGCCCCGGGGGACATCGTCTCTGCGGTCCTGCGGGTCATGCCCCACGCCAACGAGCCGGAGCGGATGGCCAGGATCGTGGATCAGGCCAACCAGGTGAGCCTCGAGACGCTGGCCGAACTCCGGGGTGACCCGGCGCCGGCGGCGGACGGCTCCGGGATGCCCCCGGTGGGCGCCACCGACGTGGACGTCTTCCGGGACAACCTCCTCGAGGTGATGCAGTTCGTCTTCAACCACACGACCTTCGACCCGGCGCACGCCGACGACCGGGCAGTCCTCGAGGCCCTCGCGCCCCTGGGCATCGAGCCCGGCGACACGTACGACGAGGCCGACCTCCAGGCCGCCCTGGGTCCCCGCCTGGCGGCCGCCGCCCAGGAGGTGGAGCGGGAGTGGATGGCCGCCATGGCCGATCCCGAGGTCTTCGAGCGCCTCCGCCCCCTGGCGTTCCAACCCAAGGGACGGACCACGGCGGAGGCCGTCCTGGCCTATTCGGTCTTCGGGCCCATCGGCCTGCCCCAGGAAGAGGCGGTCTATCCCTCCGTCGGCACCTCCGAAGGGCAGCCGCTCAACGCCCTCCACGAATACGTGATTCGCATGGACGCCGACGAGCTGCCCCCCGCGCGGGCCTTCTGGTCGCTGACCCTCTACGACATGGAGAACGGGTTCTTCATTCCCAACGACCGCAAGAAGTACAGCGTCGGGGCGAACTCCGGCATGCAGCTCGACGCGGACGGCGGCATTGAAATCTGGATCGCCCACGAGCAGCCCGACGGCGTGCCCGAAGAGAACTGGCTGCCGATACCACGAGAGGATCTG
>JAMJQV010000196.1 GCA_023554435.1 Gemmatimonadota bacterium
GCGATGAGCTCGCGCTGCTTACCGACTCCGAGGTCTCGATCAACGTCGAAGAGATCAAGCGACCGGAGGTCAACGCCCAGCTGGTGGCGAACAGCATCGCTCATCAGCTGCAGCAGCGCATCGGCTTCCGGCGGGCCATGAAGCGTGCGATGCAGGCGGCCACGCGTGCCGGCGCCGAGGGCGTGAAGGTGCAGTGTGGCGGACGGCTGGGAGGTGCGGAGATCGCGCGGACCGAGGGATATCACGAGGGCCGCGTGCCGCTGCACACCATGCGAGCGGACATCGACTACGCCGAGCGCATGGCCAAGACCACGTACGGCACGATCGGAGTGAAGGTCTGGATCTACCGCGGGGAGGTCAAAGATGACCGGCGGGGTCAGACCTACACGGCCGGCGGCGCCAAGTAACGAGACGGGACGATGCTTCAACCAAAACGCGTGAAGTACCGCAAGCAGCAGAAGGGCAAGATCCGTGGCAACGCCATGCGGGGCAACACGGTGGCGTTCGGAGACTACGGCCTGCAGACGCTGGATGCCGGGTGGATCACCAACCGCCAGATCGAGGCGGCTCGTGTGGCGATGACCCGGCACATCAAGCGTGGCGGAAAGGTCTGGATCCGGATCTTCCCCGACAAGCCGATCACGTCCAAGCCGGCTGAGACCCGGATGGGCAAGGGTAAGGGCAACCCCGAGGGGTGGGTGGCCCCCGTCAAGCCGGGTCGCGTGATGTTCGAGCTCGAGGGTGTGGACGAGTCCATCGCCCGGCGAGCCATGGACCTGGCGGCCGCGAAGCTCCCGGTGAAGACCAGATTCCTGGTCCGGGAGGAGTAAGAGCTATGCAAGCCAAAGACATTCGGGAATTGACCCAGGACGAAATTGACATCGAGATCGAACGGGCGCGCGAGGAGCTGTTCAAGCTCCGGTTCCGCGCCGCGTACGAGGAGCTCGAGAACCCGGCGCTCCTGAAAGAGCTTCGCCGGGATGTCGCCAGAATGAAGACGATCCGGCACGAGCGCGAGCTGCGCGCCGCAGGAGATAGCGATGCTTGAGGATTCGACGCAGACCGCGGCCAGCCGGAAGGTCAGGCAGGGCCGGGTGGTGAGCGATGCCACGGACAAGACCGTCGTGGTCTCCGTGGAGCGCCAGTTTGCCCACCCCCTGTACGGCAAGCGTGTGACGAAGCGGAAGAAGTACCACGCGCACGATGAGAACAACGAGTTTCGCTCGGGTGACCTGGTCGTCATCGAGGAAACGCGGCCTCTGTCCAAGCGTAAGCGCTGGCGGGTCGTGAGGCTCATCGAGCGTCCGGTCCAGGAGGGCTGAGGACATGATCCAGCAGGAGACCGATCTCCGGATCGCGGACAACTCGGGCGCGCGTCGCGCCAGGTGCATTCGCGTGCTTGGTGGCTCGGCGCGCAGGTACGCCGGGCTCGGGGACGTCGTGGTCGTCACGATCAAGGACGCGATCCCCGGCGGGACCGTGAAGAAGGGCGAAGTGGCCCGGGCCGTAGTCGTCCGGGTCGCCAAGGAGAGCCGGCGCAAGGACGGGTCCTACATCCGGTTTGACGAGAACGCGGCCGTGATCATCAATGAAGCCGGTGAGCCGCGCGCCACCCGGATCTTTGGTCCGGTCGCCCGGGAGCTGAGGGAGAAGAAGTTCATGAAGATCGTCTCACTCGCCCCCGAAGTGATCTGAGGAAGCCGACATGAGCAACAGGAACAAACTGCACGTGCGCCGGGGCGATCAGGTCCAGGTGATCTCGGGCAACTACAAGGGAGCGCGAGGTCAGGTACTTCGCACGATTCCCTCGAAAGAACAGGTCGTGGTGGAAGGCGTGGCCATGCGCAAGCGCCACCAGGGACCGACGCAGGCGAATCCGGAAGGTGGGATCATCACGTTCGAGGCACCGATTCACGTCTCCAACGTCATGCTCATCGATCCGTCGAGCGACGACCCGAGCCGATATCGGACCCGGATCGACGCGGACGGAACGAAGGAGAGGATCTCGACCAAGAGCGGCAACCCGATTCCGCGGCCGTAAGGCCCCGGGACCCAGGATGTGAGTGACGTCGGCATGAAGCAGCAGCCCAGGCTGAGACAGCATTACGAGAAGCAGGTGATCCCCAGGCTCCAGGAGTCCTTCGGGTTTCAGAACTCGATGGAGGTTCCCCGGGTCGAGAAGGTCGTGATCAACTGTGGTCTCGGAGACGCGAAGGACAACGCGAAACTCCTCGATTCGGTGGTGGCCGAGGTGGCGCGGATCAGCGGGCAGAAGCCCGTTGTCACGCGGGCCCGGAACTCGATCTCGAATTTCAACCTTCGAGAGGGCATGCCCGTGGGCGTCAAGGTGACGCTGCGTGCCGCCCGGATGTACGAGTTCATGGACCGGTTCATCAGCACGGCCGTTCCCCGGATCCGTGACTTCCGCGGGTTCAACAGCCGGGCCTTCGACGGTCGCGGCAACTACACCGTCGGAATCCGGGAACAGATGGTGTTTCCGGAAGTGGATTACGACGAGATCGTCCGCGTTCACGGGATGGACATCACGTTCGTGACGACGACGGACCGAGACGACGAAGCACTGGTGCTGCTGCGGGAAATGGGCATGCCCTTCCGCGGCGAGACCCCGGTAGTGGTTTAAGGCCGGATGAGTGGAAGCGCGCCGACCGAGTGAAATGTTGCAGGTCGAGGCGCGCGAGGAGCGGCGACTGAGGCGTACCTAGGCGTACGCCGCAGGGAGACGGGACGAGCTGCAACGAAGAGATGCAGCATTTAACGAAGGTCGGAGAGAGTTAATGGCTAAGAAGTCCCTTATTGCGAAGGCGAATCGCAAGCCGAAGTACAGCGCACGGACGATCCGGCGGTGTCAAAGGTGCGGGCGGTCGCGGGCCTACATGCGGAAGTTCGGCCTGTGCAGGATCTGCTTCCGGCAGATGGCGCTCAGGGGCGAGATCCCCGGCGTGCGAAAGGCGAGTTGGTAAGACATGAGCATGAATGATCCCATTGCCGACATGCTGACGCGGGTTCGCAATGCGAACCGGGCGGGTCACCGTCGAGTCGACATGCCGGTTGCGAAGCTCAAGGTAGAGATCGCGCGCATCCTGACCGAGAACCACTTCGTTCACGGCTACAAGGTCCTGGACGACGGGGCTCATGGGGTGCTGCGGGTCTATCTGAAGTACACCGACGACGAGAAGCCGGTGATTCGCTCACTGAGGCGGATTTCCAGGCCGGGACTCCGACGGTACGTCGGCGCCCAGGGGATGCCCAAGGTGCGTTCGGGCATGGGTATGGCGATCCTGTCGACCTCCAAGGGGTTGATGACGGACCGGCAGGCCCGGCAGCAGCGCGTCGGTGGAGAGGTCATCGCCACGGTCTACTAGGACCGGGTGCAAGGAACAGTCGTCCCGCGCTCAGCGGGACGCCAGACAGTAGAGCGCGATACAGATGTCGAGAGTCGGAAGACAGCCGATCGTCGTGCCCCAGGGCGTGGACGTGTCCATCGAGGGCTCCAGCGTGAGCGTCAAGGGCCCCAAGGGCGAGCTCAGCGGGCGCTTCGATGCGGACATGGTCATAGAGTTGGCGGACGGCGAGATCACGGTCAGCCGTCCCACGGACCAGGCGCGGCACAGGGCCCTGCACGGCCTCACTCGCAGCCTGGTGGCCAACATGGTCGAGGGAGTGCACAAGGGCTTCGAGCGATCGCTCGAGATCCACGGTGTCGGATATCGAGCCTTGCAGAAGGGGTCGTCCGTGGAGTTCTCCGTCGGGTACAGCAACCCGGTGTTGTTCGAGGCCCCGAAAGGCGTCGAGCTGGCGGTCGAGAAACCGACCCTCGTTCACGTTCGAGGCATCGACAAGCAGGCCGTGGGCGAGACGGCGGCGCGGATTCGCAGGATACGGCCGCCGGAGCCTTACAAGGGCAAGGGCATTCGCTATAGCGGTGAGCAC